>CAMBRH010000289.1 GCA_945870115.1 Chitinophaga pinensis
GGGTATACTATGGTTTTTGCCTTCTCTTAAATTTTTTTCAGTTAGCCTATTCATATAAATGTTATAATCAATTTTTAGAACATTCGCTCTATACTCAGATTGATGTTTTGTACCTTTAGCTTTAAAGTATTCATCTTTAGAATATTGAGGTCTTGCAACAAATTTATTTTCACTCATGATTTTATTTGTTATTAATATTAGTATTTTTTTTCATTCCTTCCAACCTTCACTATCAATATGTTCTTTTAAGCGTTGATACATTTCATAATCAGACCAATAATCCAGGTCGTCTCTATCTAAAAGTTTCAAACCAAGTTCAAAAAATCCCCTAGCATTTTTAATTTTACCTAAATCGCAATACAATTGAGCAATGAAGCCAATTATATAGTGACTTCTAGTTTGCTTTTTGGAATACCCGTTCAGTGCAAGTGAAAATTTAGCTTCTTCAACTGCTGAATGAATTAAGCCTTTTTTAGCTAATTCAACTGCTCTTTCAAAAAATAAATCTGCTTGCTTGGAATAGTGTTTACCATGTTTATCAATCATTTGCTGACTGAAAGTTAAAAAATCTGAATTTATTTCTATTTGCATATCTTGTTATTTGAGAACGAAATTACAACTAGAAGTACGTAAAAATTTTACGTTCTGAAAAAATAAGTTAGATTATAAAACGTAAAAATCTAAAAAAGGTAACACTAAACTGAAAAATTTAGACCTTGATTTAATTTACATAACTACTTTTATTTTTCTTAAAAGAATGAATCATTTTTTGATGATTTTAGGTCAATTAAGATATAAAAATAATTCTATTATCTAATAAATTGTAATATTAATCGAAATGTAAGGTTTATCAAATTTTAATTTTATATTTGTTGTAAGTCTAATTAATTTAAAAGTAAAAATCATAACTATATGAACGGTTTTAACAAATGTGAAAATGGTCATTTTTTCAAAGAAGATTTATCAAAATGTCCATATTGCCCAGGAAATGAGGCGCAATCTAATCAAAGTACTCAAGCTGTAGATTTAAGTAAGACTATTGTTGGCGGAACTGGTAATTCAAATTCTGGAGGTGATGCAAGTACACAAGTTTTTGGTAGTCAAAGCGCATCATCAGACAAAACCAAAGTATTTGGGAATAAATCTGCAGGAAATAACCAACAACAAGATTTTAGTAGAACCTTTATAGGAGGAATGGATTCAAGCTCTTCTAGTGAAGATGGAAAATCAGTTGAAGCCACACCTAGATCAACAAGAAGAATTGTTGGTTGGATAATTTCATATACGCTTGATGCAATGGGGGTTGATTATAGAATTTACGAAGGAAATAACTCAATTGGTAGAGAACCTGGTAATTCAATAATTGTTGCGAAAGACACGACTATTTCAAGTAAGCATGCAAATATTCTTTATAAAACAGGTAAATTTTGGATTCGCGATGAAATGGCAGCAAATGGTACTTTTTTAAATGGTGAAGAACTAGAAATTGGAAAAGCATACGAGTTAAACGATGGTGATTTGATAAAAATTTCAAATACAATTTTTAGATTTAAATCTGCTGAATAATATTTCAAGATAAAAGTATAGTTTATGAGTAACAAAATTTTTGCATGTGTAATTTTTGTCTTATCGTTATTTGGTCAGTTTTCGGCACAAACAAAAAATGAAATAGATGTTAGAAATTTAAAAACGGATGAATTTCCGTTAGTAAAGGGTGATTTGTGGATTCGCAATCCTGAAGGAATTAGTGCGAGTGATATTCAATTTTACGAGGATGACAAAACGGTAGAATTAAAGTTTGGAGAAATTAAGAAATCAGATTCCTTAGGTGATAATAAGGCAATTGTTTTTTTAGTTTTGAATGGCCATTCACAAAATGAATTGAATTGGTATAAAGAAGTTCTAAAAAAAACGATTAATAGCAATTCTATAAAAGATGGGGATAAAATTGAAATAATTTCATTTTGTTGCAAAGATCGAGATGGATTGATATTTCCATCTAAAATAACATTTACGTCTAATAAAGAGGAGATGTTAGCTAGAATTGAGGCCATTTCTTTCCAAAAAAATCAGGCAAATTGCTCAAATAAATCACAACTTCATTTAGCAATAAACGATGTATTAGGTTCAATTGAAGCTGAAAACACAAATTTACCCACAGCAATTTTTGTTTTATCCGATAATGCTGGAATGAAATTGGAGTTTGCTGGAGAAACACCAGGCTTAAGAGCAAGGAGGCTTAATATTCCCATTTACGGAATAACCTATAGCAAGAATTTAAATTATAAATACTGTATAAAAGAACTTTGCCAACAAACTTATGGAACGTTTTATCAAAACGGCAACAATGACATAGATGACATTTGTACCAATTTAAATACGAGTATTGAAGAACTAATAAATAGAAATGGCGGTATTTATTATTCATTCACATATACTTCTTCTTTTGAAAAGGACGGAAAAACACATTCGGTTAAAATCAATACTAAAAGCAATGGTCAATCTGCATTCGCATTATTGACACCAAACAAAAATCTAGTAGAATGGATCCAAAACAATTTGATTTTATCTCTTGTATTGTTTTTGCTTTTTATTGGTTTGTTGGTTGTAATAATTCAACAATCAAAGAAAAACAAATTAAAGAAAATTGAATTAGAAGAAAAAAGAAAAAGTGAACTTGCGGAAATTGAAAAAGTTCAACAAGAGTCAGAAAGTAAAATTTTGGAACAAAAAAGACAATTAGAACTTTTAAAACAAGAGGAACTTAGAAAAAGTCAAAAACAGGAGAGTGAAATAAAATCAAAAGAACAGGTTGAAGAAGATGCCAAACAATTTAAAAAAATGCTTGAAAAAGGCAATCTACCTTGGTTTGTTTATGGTTTAGGAAGTGAAGGGGGGAATTTCCAAATTCAATCTTGCAAATTAAATGTCGGAAGAGATGATACGAATGATTGGGCATTAAATCATCCTTCTATTTCAAAGAAACATTTTAGATTAAGTTTTAAAGATTACGTTTATCAAATTGAAGATTTGAATAGCACAAATGGTGTATTTGTCAATGGAAACAAAATTGAAAAATCACAATTGAAACATGGGGATTTAGTAAAAATAGGAGATATTTCTTTAACATTTTATATATAATTAAATATGAAAATACATTCTTTTTCTTCAACTGACGTTGGAAAAGTTAGAAAGGCCAATGAAGATAATTTTGGTCAATCAAGTACTATAAATGGTGAATTATTTATAGTTTGCGATGGAATGGGTGGTCATGTTGGCGGAGCAACGGCTTCAAAAATAGCAGTCGATAGTTTGATTGATTATTTCAATAAAGAAAAATTTGATAATCCAATCCTCGCTATCAACAGTGCTTTTCAATTTGCGAATGAACAAGTTTATGCATCTGCGTTAAGCAATCCCGAATTAAAAGGCATGGGAACTACTGGTGTCCTACTTTTGATTGTTGAAGAAGAATGTTATATTGGACATGTTGGTGATAGCCGAATTTACCTCCATTCAAATGGTATATTAAACCGTATTACAAAGGACCATTCTTTTGTTCAAACTTTAGTTGATGGTGGCATAATAACAGATGATGAGGCAGAAAGTCACCCGCAAAAAAACCAAATTTTAAAAGCTTTAGGTATTGGTGCAAACATTGAAGCTACTGTCAATAAATCCGCTATACAGGTTAAAAAAGGAGATGTGTTTATGCTTTGTACTGACGGCCTGAACGGGATGGTTAATGACAAAAGTATGGAAATGATGATTCAATATGATAATATTGCTGCATCAGCACAAATATTAATAAAGGCAGCTTTAGATTCAGGCGGGCTTGATAATGTTACTACTACTTTGGTTGCTATCGACGAAAGTTCTTATGTGAAATCACAGTTTATAAATTATAACCCGAAAATTTCAACAAAATTAGATCAAACAGATTTCAATTTAATACGATCAAAAAACACAACTAAAGAGAGTAAAAAAGGGAAAAGAAATATTGTTTTTTTAGCTTTTTTTAGCCTAGGTTTAGTATTTCTTAGTTTATTTTTATTTACTGATTTATTTTCAGGAGGTAAAAAATCGGCTTTAAAAGAGAATTTAGAAATCACATTTGAGGAAATTTCAGATAACTATCCCATTAAAAGTCTTAAGGACT
>CAMBRH010000290.1 GCA_945870115.1 Chitinophaga pinensis
TTAATTTTTTCTAATACTTCTGCTCTTGAAACAACATTTGCATTGTCAGTTTCTTCAAATTGATATGGATTTCTAAAAGAAGCAGGGAAAAACAAGAAATTCTTCTCGTCTGGTAAAATATTTTCTAAATCGTTAAAAAAATAGGCTGCTTCCTCTTTATCACTTAAAACAAACACATGATTTCCTGGAACTTGTTTAGCTAATAGTGAAGAAATTAAAGCGCGAGCAGAAAATCCAATTCCCTTCCAATGGATTTTTGAACCTTCATTTTTTTCATTCCGATACTGCAATTGATTCGCTGTTTCATCGATTTGAGTTAATTTTGAAAAAAGATTTTTAAATTCAAATAGATTCATTTATTGAATTTTTTTAATTCGCTTTCTAATTCTTCTACCGTTGGCATATTATGTTTTACATCCTCTGGCAATTCATTGAACGTAAATTCACTTATTCCCAAAGGTTTTTTAATGTCTCTAAGTGCATATTCTACATCCAAAACATCTTTAGATTTACAAAGTATAATACCAATACTTGGCTGGTCATCCTCTGTTTTTAATAAATCATCTACAGCGGAAAGATAATAATTCATTTTCCCAGCAAATTCCGGTTCAAAATCTCCCATTTTTAGATCGATGACAACATAGCAATGCATTCTTGTATGATAAAACAACAAATCTATTCTTCTTTCCTTATTTCCAATTTGAAGAGAATATTGTCTTCCAACAAAAGCAAATCCTTTACCTAATTCAAGTAAAAATTTAGTAATATTCTCAGTTAATTTTTTTTCTAATTCTAATTCTTGAACTTCGCTTTCCAAAGTTAAAAAGTCAAATTTATATGGATCTTTTAGCGTTTCTTTAGCTAAGTCGCTTTGCAGTTTTGGAAGTGTTAGTTCAAAATTATTTATTGATTTTCCTTGGCGATGAAAAAGTCCACTTTCTATTTGAATTTGTAAAATATTTCTACTCCAATTGTTTTGAGTCGTTTGTTGCATGTAAAAAAATGCCTCTTTTTCATTTTTACATTTACTCAATATTACTTGATGATGCCCCCATGGAATTTTAGTTAATATAGCATCTTCATGTAATAGTCCAGCAGGCTGTTGAACTATTTCCTTTCGTCCAAATTCGTTTCCTAATAGTCCAACAGGCTGTTGGACTATTAGGAAATCTTTGTAAAAAACATAAAACTTGCTCATCCCAAATAAATTGGTTCGAGAAAAACCATTAGTATTTGGCAATTCACGCTTTAAATCCATTGCTACTTGCTCCACAACCTTGATTCCCCAATTATTCTCCCGTTGTTTTTCTGAAATACTTTTACCAATATCCCAATATAGTCTAATCAAATGTTCATTTACAGAAATAGCAGCTTTGAGTTGAACAGATCTAATCTTATCTTTCAGGCTTGTAATCCAAATAATATAATCTTTGTCTAAATCCATAAAAAAACAATTTTAAAAATTTATTTCAAATCTGCTTTTTGAATCAAATCTAAAACCTGTTGAACCATTTTTTTTGAACCAACAATATACGGAACTCTTTGATGTAATTCTGTTGGTTCTACTTCCATAATACGTTCGTACCCTGTTGTAGCTAGACCACCTGCTTGTTCAGCAATCATTGCCAAAGGATTACACTCATACAACAAACGTAATTTTCCTTTTGGAGCTGATGGAACAGATGGGTAAATATAAATTCCCCCTTTTATCAAACTTCTGTGAAAATCTGCGACTAAAGAACCAATGTATCTTCCAGAATATGGTCTTCCAGTTTCTTTTTCTTCTCCTTGACAATATTTAATGTAATCTTGAATTCCTTGGTGACAAATATCAATATTTCCTTCATTCATAGAATAAAGGCGACTTGTTTCTGGCATTTTCATTGCTGGATGTGATAAACAAAACTCACCAATAGAAGGATCTAATGTAAATCCATTAACTCCATGTCCAGTTGAATAAACCAACATAGTTGATGAACCATAAAGTACATATCCAGCTGCTACTTGTTTTGTCCCTTTTTGTAACATATCAGCCAAAGTTGCTTTTGTTCCATCAGGTGAAATTCTTCTATAAATAGAAAAAATTGTCCCTATAGAAACATTTACATCAATATTTGAAGAACCATCTAAAGGATCAAATAAAACAACATATTTACCATTTTTTGCTTCTTCATTTTCAAAAGCCATGAAATCGTCATTTTCTTCTGAAGCTATTCCACAAACTTCACCACCAAATTGAAACATTTTGATAAATTGTTCGTCGGCTACAACGTCTAATTTTTGTTGATCTTCACCTTGAATATTTGTTTCACCTTGTGCACCTAGGATATGATCTACCAATCCGGCGCGACGAACATCTCTGGATACAATTTTTGAAGCTAACGCAATATCGTTTAATAAACGAGATAATTCTCCCGAAGCAAAAGGAAATTCTGCTTGGCGATCCATAATAAATTCGTGCAAAGAGGTAAATTTTGACATAAGTTTTTTTTATGCAAAATTAAAGAATTATTTCAGTTGATGGGATAAAATTAAAACTTTATGTCAAAAAAAAATCACCGTAAAATTTACGGTGATTTAATGTCAGTCAATTTCGAGAGCCTCAATAAAAAAACAAGAGCCTCAAGCAACAAAAATATTTTATAACTTATTTATTTTCTTAATTTCTTGTCCTTTTTCAGTTTCAATTATCAAAGTATAAATTCCTGCTTTATAATTTGACAAATCTAAAGAAGTATTTTTAGAATTTACCTTCTTTGATACCATTTCTTTTCCATCTAAACCAATTAATTTAATTGAGTTAATTTCAAGTTCTGAATTAACAGTCACAAAATTATTTGTTGGGTTTGGCGAAACAGAAACAATATTAATCTCTACCAATTCAGTTAATCCAACAAAATTAAATTTTGCATATTTTGCACTGGTAGTGATTCCTAGATTATTTTGTGCAATTTCTGCCAAAATCATTGGAGTTGAAGAATTTGAATTTGTGTAATAATAATAAGTAGTGGCTGTATCAGTAAATTCAGTTCCTGGTAAAACTTGATATCCTAACGGAATCTCAATTGGTGTTCCTAAAATAGTATCTTGTAAATACATATTTGCTTCTGGAGTAACAGCAGTAATATCAATTGCTTTGTATCTTAAAACTTGAAATGACAAGCCAAAAGGCGTAATTAAAGTTCCCCAACCATCAATTTTTGCTCCTCTTGTTCTTACAACTTGTGCTCTTACTGAGTCAAAATACCCAACTCCTGGAACTGCTTGATAAAATGGTACACTTGAAGTGCTTAGGTTTGCAACATTAGAAAGTGTATCATTATAATTCATAGGCAAATTATACTCTATTAAAGGATCCGCAGCTGTAACTAAACCAACACCTAAAAATGGAACTTCCATCAACAGTCCTTCAACTCTTAATTGGGTACTTGTTGAATTGAAAAATGCTAAACTTGAATCTGTGCCATTAAATGAAACCAAATTTGAATTTGGAAAACTTGTTGGATAAACAGTTTCTGAAGCATTTATGTAAAAAATAGAATCTTCACCAAAATTTTGAAATCCTGAGAAATCATACACTTGATTAGCTCCAGGATTTCCAACGTTTATGCCTGTAAAATCTAAATTACGGATATTTACATAATGACTTCCAACAACAGGAACGTCTGAAAAATTAATTGTAATGGGCGTTTGCCCAAAAAAAGATGCAATGGAAAAACAGCAAAGTGAAAGTAATTTTATTTTCATAGTTTATATTTTGATTTTTATTTGTTTACAAATTTAGTATAAAATATTTCTTAAAAGTAAAAAAATGAAAGTTATTTAATACTTAAGCCCCAAGAAATATTCAAATTAATATCTAAGATTTCATTTGTAACTTTAGATTCAACTTTAGCAATTAAAACCCCTTTAAAAATATAAACTGGAAAACCTGCTGAATCATTTCCTAAAAAAGTAATTGAGTTAACATTAAATATGGCATCATCATTATTAATATTTATCGAAGAAAAATCTTCTCCCTTATATTTCAAATTCAATTTCAATTTATAATCCCAAAAACTAGTATTCAAATTTTCATAAATTGCAAAATCTTCGAAAGAACCATTACTTTGTGTACCATCAACTAAAATTGTTCTGATTCTTTTTGAACCATTT
>CAMBRH010000291.1 GCA_945870115.1 Chitinophaga pinensis
ATCCAAGTTTCAGCATATGTAAATGGAATTTGGGGAGCTTATGGAACAGTTTGTACCGTAACAACACCAGCTGGAGTACTTGCAAAACCAAACGGAAGTGATTCTAAAGATGCTGAATTATTCTCTGATTTCAAATTAGAAACTTACCCAAATCCAAACACAGGAACATTTACAATTTCAGTTTCTTACGAAGGGAAATTTAATTTAGTGAATGAACTTGGACAATTAATTCAAACAATTGAAATTTCAAAAGATAATAATTTTGAAGCAAAAATTGAAGGATTAACTCAAGGAGTTTATTTTGTGACTGGAATTGTTAATGATGAAGTGATTACTAAAAAAGTAATTGTGCAATAAAACAATTATGTTAATTTAATTAAAATATCCTGCGGAAAATTCTGCAGGATTTTTTTTACATTTGTAAGATGAAATTTACATTTTTCCTTTTTTTTATTTTTACTAATATATACTTAGATTCCCAAGAAAATATAGATAAATTTAGAGAATTTGAAAAAAAAATCAGGTATGAAAATGTTAAGGATTTAGAAAATAAGGTAAAAAACTTAAAGATAATTCCTTCTCAAAAGGCTCTTTACTTAAAATGGTCTAAAGGATTGGTTTTTTATTATCAATCAGACTATTTGAATTCTTATATCTTATTAGACGAAGCATTCAATTTGGCTTTAAAAACAAATAATAAATTCTTAATTTCTGAAATTCAACTTGATTTAGCTCAGACGCTCCTTGTAAATAACGAGGTCGCCTTTGCTCTAAAACATTTATTAAAAGTGAATGATTTCTTTCAAAAAAAGGGAACAAATAGTCAAAAAGCGAGAACAATTATTGCCTTGGGTGAACTTTATCGAAAAACAAATCAATTGGAAAAGTCCTTTGATGTTTTAAAAAGTTGTGATCTTTTGGTAAAAAAAGAACCTGAACTAAAGGCTCGCTATTTGAATCGGATGGCAGCAGTTAAATACGAACAACAAAAACCAGATTCAGCTATTTACTATTCAAAATTGGCGCTTGAAATTGCTTATAAAATCAACAATATTGAATTAATAGCCACATCTGAAAATGAAATCGCTGCAGTTTTACAAAACCAAGATAGAGATAAGATTTCCTTAAAAAGATTCAAACGAATCGAGCAATTGTGGAAAAGCATTCATAATTTACGTTATGCGATGGATGCTAGAATCAAGCAATTGGAAATCTATCATTTATACAAAATCCATACAAAAGAAGTTTTAGAATTTGCCAAAGAAACAGAAAACGAAATTATAGGCAAAAACTGGCATGATGTTGAATTACATGTGTATGATTTAATTCATGAAATTTATTTCGACTTTAAGGAGTATAAAAAGGCTGATGATTATCTGAAAAAATATTGCAGGGCTCAATTGAATTTGCAAGAACAAAGAAGTACTAAAGATTCAAAAATTTCAGAAAGGCTCTATCGTTTTGAAAAAAATCAAAAAATTATTGAAGAACAAAACTTGTTATTAGAAAATCAAAAACTAAAAGAAAAAACATCAAAAAGCGATCAGCAAATTTTAACAATCATTCTTTTTTCAATTTCATTCATCCTAATTTTGATTCTTGTATTTACGCTTATTCAATCAAAGAAAAAAAAGGAATTGGCAAATGAAAAGTTAAAACTAATTGACAATAATATTGCTTTGAATAAATCCTTGCAAATCAATGACGCTTTAGTACAAGAAATTCACCATCGGGTAAAAAATAATTTGCAGTCAATTTCTATTTTGGTAGAAATGCAAATGAACCAAAAGGTTGACATAAATTCTAATCCTCTTTTAGATACTTATAGAAGAATTACAGCGATGGTTTTAGTTCATGAAATGTTGTATCAGCAGGAAAATATTACAGGAATTTCGGCAATAAATTATTTTAAAGAATTAATTCAATCAATCAATGAAATGAATTTAAACGAAGATAAAAAGATTGATTTCAACTTAGAAATAGAAGAAATTTACTTAAATTCGACCAAATGTATTGCCTTGGGAATGATTACTAGTGAGTTAATCTCAAACTCTGTGAAACATGCTTTTTCGGGTGTTGAGTTTCCGAAAATTGACATTGAACTAAAGCTCGATTCTTCAAAAATTATTTTTAAAATGAAAGATAATGGACAAATTTACACTAATTTAGAAGAGTTAAAATCAAATTTAGGTTCTCAATTAATTCAAATTTTTGTTGAACAATTGGAGGGTGTTTTTACCTTAGATGTTAACAATGGATTTCAATATACAATTGAATTTGATGCCGTTTTATAATATTTTGCTATGACAAAAGATGAATTTAAAATATTAGTTGTTGATGATGAAGTATTAATTTCTTATCACATTCAGGAGATTTTGACATCTTCAGACTTTTCAAATATCAAAATGGTGCATAATAAAAAAAATGCCATAATTGAAATTGAAAGTTTCAAACCAAATTTAATTTTGTTAGACATTAGAATGGAAAATGAGCAAACTGGAATTGAAATTGGAAACTGGATAAAAGAAAACAATAAAATTCCTTTCATTTATTTGACGGCACATTCTGATAGTAATTTGATGAATCTTGCTTTTGAAACGAATCCTTTTTCATATTTAACCAAGCCTATTAAAAAAGCAGATTTATTTGCTGCCGTAATGTTGGCTTTTAAATCAAATCAACAAATACCTGACTATTTTTTTATTAAGGACGGATCCGCAGAAATTAAAATTTTGATTAATGATTTTTTATTCGCTTCTAGTGAAGATAATTATCTAGCAATCAACACAAAGTCTAAAAAGTATTTGGTTAGATCAAGTTTAGAAAAATTTAAAATTGATTTTCCATTTAGTGAAATAATTCAAACTCATCGTGCATTTTTAGTAAATAAAAAACACATTCAAAAAATTGAAAGTACCTTTCTACTTTTAGATGGAATTCAAATTCCAATAACTAGAAAATTTAAAGAAGAATTGAGAAATTTAGTCTTAAAAAGTTAATATAAATTAGTTTATAATTTTTTTATTCTTAAAATCCAACCATCCTAAAATCTAACACCGCGAAGCAGCCACGAAGTGAATCCAAAAATCGAATTTTTTTAAGAAAATGTAAGTCTTAATATCCTAAAATCTTAGACCGCGAAGCAGCAACGGAGTTAATTTTTGTGTCCAAAAAAGCCCTTTTTTGCTTTTTTATGTCATTCGGCCTCTATTTTTGGTCATTCACCCCATTTTTTTGCATATTACTTTTTCAATAACTATTTTTGATGAAAATTTTTAATTTTATGAAAACAAATTTCTATTTTATTATTCTTAGTGTAATAACAAGTCTATTTTTTGCTGATTGTATTGTTGCACAATCTTATTCTGGTGGTGATGGTACTGCTGGTGATCCGTATCAAATTGCAAACAAAGCCGATTTGAAGTATTTGAGTGAAAATTCAGGTGAGTGGACAAAACACTTTAAGCAGACGGCAAATATTGTTTTTGTGAGTGCTGATTTTCAAACTGGGGGTGATTTTCACAATGGAGGTTTGGGATTTAATCCAATTGGAAGAGATTTTGACTATTTTGTAGGTTCGTACGATGGGCAAAGCTTTATTATTGATAGCTTAAAGATAATAAGAAATTCTTACGAAAATGTTGGGTTTTTTGGTATCCTTTATTCAGGTGCTAGTTTGTCTCATATTAGATTGGAAAATGTTGAAATTCTTGGAGGTAGAAGTTGTGGGGGATTAGCTGGTTATATTGATGGAACAACAATTACAAAATGTTCTGTTTCTGGTTCAATAAATGGTTCTGGTGGTTTTGTTGGTGGCTTAATTGGTGATGCATATTCTAGTACAATATCAGAATGTTTTTCCTCTGGTTCGATAACTAGTCTTTATGGATTTAATCAAATTGGTGGCTTAATTGGTTATGCACAATCTAGTACAATAAATAACTGTTATTCATCTGGAAACATCTCTTCTTCAGGAAGTGATTGTGGTGGGTTAATAGGTTATAGCAATGGTGCGACTGTGTTAAACTCATATTCCTATGGCGCGGTCGCTGGAGGTTCTAATTCGGGTGGTTTAATTGGTTACAATTCTGGAGGAACTACAAATTGTTTTTGGGATACCGAAACTAGCGGGCAATTATCTTCTGCTGGT
>CAMBRH010000292.1 GCA_945870115.1 Chitinophaga pinensis
ATTGTTGGTGGAAATGCAGATTCGAATTTAGATGAAAATCCAGATGCGTATTTTGAAATACACAACATCGGTGATGGAAATTATTATTTAGTAGAAGTTGTTTGTAACGAAATCAACACAAATTCTAATCAAAAAGATATTTACATTAATTGCAATTTGGATACGTGGTTGGGTTTGACAGATTTAGGAACAACAGGAATTAAACATGGTGAAACTGGAACAAATTTTTTAGTGATGAAAAATTTATCTTTAAGACCAGTTTTTTCTTTTCCTGCAAATGCAAGCTTAGAAACAATTTCAGATTTTACAGGGAAAGTTTATGCTTCAAAAGAAAATCTACAAACAAAAATTACTTGGAAAGAAATTACCGCTTTAGATAATTTTTCTTTAATTGATTCCAATGGTAAATTGATTAAAGTAGAAAAAGTAAAAAACAATTCAGATTCAATTATTTTAGATGATTTTAATGCTGGAATATATTTTATGAATTTTTATTCTAGAGAAGGGAAATTATTAAATCAACTGAAAGTTATTTTGTAAGCTAGAAAATGTTTGAAAATTTAAAAAAATATCACCTATTTTTTACATTTTTGCTTATTTCTTTTTTATTTTTCAAATGTAAATCTTCTCAAAATACTTTAACTTCAGCTTTCGATAAAGTGAATTATCCAATTGACAATCAATTCAATGAAGATAAAATTGAATTGGGTGAAAAATTGTTTTTTGATAAACGTTTATCATTAGATGAGACAGTTTCTTGTGCAACCTGTCACAAACCTGGATTGGCTTTTACAGATGGCCTTGCCTTAAGCGATGGAGTTTTAGGAAGGAAAACAACTCGAAATTCACCAAGCATTTTGAATGCTGCCTTTCTCCCGAAAGTAATGTTTGATGGTGAAGTTGCAACTTTAGAAATGCAAGCTATTGTTCCAATTCAAGAACACACTGAAATGGCAATGAAAATGAAGGATTTAATTGAAAAATTAAGAAAAATTCCTGAATATCAAGATGCTGCTAAAAAAATATTTAACAGAGATTTTGATCCTTTTGTTTTAACTAGAAGCATTGCAGCTTATGAAAGAACATTGATTTCAGACAATTCAAATTTCGACAAGTATTTTTATCAAAAAAGAAAATTCGCTTTATCTAAAAATGCAAAGGCAGGATTTAAACTATTTTCAGAAAAATTGTATTGCACAAAATGTCATTCTTTGCCATATTTCACGACGTTTAAAGTTGAAAACAATGGTTACACTGAACTTAATTCAGGAGATTTAGGTCGATTTAGAATTCATTCTGATTCAAATGATATTGGAAAATTTAAAGTCCCAAGTTTGAGAAACGTTTCCGTCACAGCTCCTTACATGCACGATGGAAAACTAGAAACTTTGTCTGAAGTGATTGATTTTTATGCAAATGGTGGCAGAAATGTTTACAATCAAAGTGAAATTATTCAAAAATTTACACTTACTAAAAAAGAAAAATCTCAGTTGATTGAGTTTTTAGAAAATTTGGAAGACTTTTGATCCGCGAAGGCGGAGACGAAAGACTTAAAGACGAAAGACATAAGACTTTTAATTTTGCTTTTGAAATTTAGTTACTAAAATATAAATCTAAAAAATAAATGATTAGCCTACAGAAATCAAGTCTTATGTCTAATGTCTTGTAGCCTTGAGTCTACTCAAAATGGTAAAACCTTCAAATCTTCTTTCGTTCTTAAATATTGCTGAATAATTGTTTTTGCGTCTTTATTTTCAATTTGGATATCAATAAATTTTTCCCAATACGTGTGTTTTTTCTTCACTGCATGAAATGGAATTACTCCATATCCGCGGTAAGTTCCGTTTTGAACTAAAATGGCGATTTTTTCATTTTTTTGAGGTCCATTTTCAAGTATGTAAAAATTTTGATGCTCAAAAGATAATTTTTCAATTAATAAATTTACTCTGATGTTATAATTTTCTGCAGTTTCTTTTTCAATACAAGCTCCAAAACATTGTTTTACTTGAAATCCAAAACAAGAAGTTTTAGTTTGATACAAATTGCAGTATTTTTGACACAAGGTAAATTCTTTGCATTTTTCAGTTAGAAATTTTGTTGCTTCAATTTTTGATGAAAAAGTTGCTAAAGGTAAATCAATCTTTTTTTCGATTTTGTCTATGTAAAATTGTATATATCCACTTTCGTTTTCATAGTGAAAAATTCCATAAGGAAAAAGCTCTTTTCTTAAACGACGGTTATAAATCGGTTTGTGTTTTTTAATTAAATCTGATTCCAACAATAATGCAACTAATTCTGAACCAGTAAGTTCAAACTCAATATTGTGAATTTCTCTTTGCATTTCAACTCCTTTTTTGGTGGAGTTATTTTTTAAATGCTGATCGACACGCGTTTTGATGTGTTTACTTTTTCCAATGTAAATCAATTGTTTTACATCGTTGTAAAATTTATAAATTCCTGTTTTATTTGGAATTGTTTCCAGAAATTCTAAATCTAAATTTGGATGAAGAATTTTTGGATTTATATCTTGCTGGATAAATTTCTGAAGATTTTTTTCACCCTTTTCCTGTAAAAGATGAAAAATATAAGTTGTCGCCAATGCATCTCCACCAGCTCGGTGACGACCTTGAACCTCAATATTTAAACTTCTAGCTAATTTACCTAAACTATAAGAATCATGTCCTGGAATGATAAAACGAGAAGCTCTAACCGTGCATAAATGTGGCATTCTGAAATCAAAACCCAAACTTTTAAATTCATTTCTGATAATTGAATAATCAAAACTAACATTGTGAGCCACAAAAATACAACCTTCAGTAAATTCAATTATTTTTTTTGCAACTTCGTAAAATTTTGGCTCATTCTCAACCATTTTATCTGAAATTCCTGTCAAGCGAACAACAAATTCGTCAATTTTTCTTTCAGGATTGAGTAGGGTAGAATACTCATCTAAAATTACCTTGCCGTCGGTTTTGTACATAGCTATCTCCGTAATCTTACTCGATTTTGGAGTTCCACCAGTTGTTTCAATATCAACTACAACGTAATTCATTGCCCAAATTTACGTGAAATTTGATGAAAAATGTAATTTTAATGAGATTGATTTAATTTTTGATGAATTTTTGAAAGGAAATTTGATTTTTATCAGTCAAAATTTCAAGAAAATAAACTCCTGGATTTAAATTTTCTATCGAAATTTTATCTTTTTGAAACACTTCATTTATAAGGATATTTCCTTCGATTGAATAAATTTTGATTCTTTCAATTTTTTGTGAAGCCTTTATTTCAATAAAATTAGTAGCAGGATTTGGACTTATTAAAAAATCATTTTTGTTGTTTAATTTTGATAATTCAGTCACGTAAGCTCCACATTCAACATTTCCTTTTTTGTAATAAATGACTTGTGTGAAGTAAGTAGCAAAATTACCGTTAAATTCTCCAGAAAAATAATCAAACTTACCCAATCCAGCTATGTATTTTTCAGAATAAAATGGATTTTCAAAACAATTTTCTACAAGTGGAAAAGATTTAATTTCAAAGATTTTTTTCTCACAAGTTGAATTTTGATTTACAAAATAAATAGTATCCATTCGATTGGAACAACTATCCACATAATTTTGAGCAGGTTCTTGAAGCAATTTCAATGTGTCGGTTAAATTTGTATATGAAAGAATAATTGTATCAACATTATATGTAGTTTCAAATTCTATAGTATATTTTGGAATTAAAACAGCTTGCTCAACAACATATTGAACCGTATCATTTCCTTGAGAAAATGATTTTTCTAAAAAGCGATTCGTTGTATAACTTTGAAATGGATTATTTGTATATTTAGTTTGAATAACATCACCAATTTCATAGTTGTAAACTTCTCCAATTGTCATTATTTCTTGAGAAAGTAAAGAGTATGAATTTAAAACTAGAAATAATAGTAGGATTTTCATTTTGTGATTTTTAACAAATATACAATTATTTCACTAAAAAAATTTTTTCTTAGTAATCAAATTAAACCTTTTTTTATTATGTTTGTCCAAGCTTTAAATCTCTTAAAAATTAGAAACTATGAAAAAAGTATTTTTATTTGGTGCATTGGTTTTCACATTGATTGCACTTG
>CAMBRH010000293.1 GCA_945870115.1 Chitinophaga pinensis
CAAGCCCCTCCGACTCCACTGAAATGAAAGCCTTTCGTCGTCTGACGAGAGGCTTTTTTACTAAATAGCCCTAAAATTAAGGATTTACGTCTTTTTCCATTTTGTCAAACAAGACAACAAATGGAAATAAAATCAATTATTTTCAAAAAAACGGGTGCCGTTCCAGTGACCAATTTTTTTTCCGAATTTGGTCACTCAAAATCCGTAATAAACTGAATTGCAAACTGTTAATTTAATATTATTTGATGTGTTTTAATGGACTTTGATGTATAAAATTGTCGATTTTGACAGCAAAACTTTACAAAATAAAAGTATTATGAAAAACATGGAAAGATTTAAGGTTTCAATTGCCCTTAAAAGTTCTAGGACAAAAAATGGTTTAGCACCTATTCTTATTCGGATTTACATCAGAGGAATTCGTTCCGAAATTACCACAAGACATTTCGTTAATCCCTTACAGTGGAACAATAAACAAGGAATTGTAAAACCCGGAGGAGATAATGAATTTTTAATTAATACATACCTAAATGATGCCCGAGGACAAATTAATCAGCATTATCTTTTTTTAACGGCGAGTAAAGCTGAAGTCACTTCCATTAAATTGAAAAACTTGTTTTTGGGTATTGAAGATGAAGATAAGAAGAAGGAAAAAGAAAAAACAATTACAGATGCTTTTGAATATCATGCTGTAAAAATGATGGACATGGTTAAAATTGGCAAAATCTCTCCAAAGACCTTGATTAAATTTAAGATAACTAAGAATAAGGTTCTAGAATTTATCAAATTGAAATATGATTTAAAGGATATGGATTTAAAAGATTTACGTCTTCGCTTTGTAACAGAGTTTGAACACTTCTTATTAACTACTCAAAACATCAATACCAATACTACGCACAAATATATCAAGTTTTTAAAGACTGTTATTAATTTAGCAGTGGGCTTGGATTGGTTGGACAAAAATCCATTTCAGCAATTCAAATGCGTTTATGTTTCACCTGATAGACAAGTGCTTAACCAAGATGAGTTAAACAGATTAATCGAAAAAGAAATTGATATTGACCGACTTAGAAAAGTGCGTGATGTCTTTTTGTTTTGCTGCTATACTGGTTTTGCTTATGCTGATGTTTTTGAATTTAAACACAATGCGGTTACAAGAGGTTTAGATGGTGAATATTGGATTTCAAAAAACAGACAGAAAACGGGGATCAAAGAAAGTGTTCCCTTGTTACCAATCGCTTTAGACATTATTGAGCGTTACAAAGATGATGAACATTGTATCACTTTTGATAAATTGTTACCAGTAAATTCCAATCAAAAATACAATGCCTATTTAAAGGAGTTAGCTGATATTTGCGGAATTAAAAAGTATTTAACGACACATATTGCTCGTCATACATTTGCTACAACTGTAACGCTTGCTAATGGAGTTCCAATCGAAACAGTTAGTTCGATGTTAGGGCACACGAATATTCGAACTACCCAAATTTATGCTAAGGTTGTCGAACAAAAAGTGAGCGAAGATATGATAAAATTAAGGCAAAAACTTTTTGGTGAAGAGGAAACGAAAATCATCAAGATAAAAGGTTAAAAATTGGGGGCAATAATGCCCCTTTTTTTTGCGATAAATTTATTCTAAAATTTTTAAGCAGAACGTAAAAAATTTACGTTGTTCGAGTCGTTTCTTTGTACTCTTAAAATTATAGGCCATGGAAGAATTTATTGCAGCAGAAAAACAGTTAACAAACGAAATTGAGGAAATCTTGCGGGGGCAAGATGAAAATACGAAAATGGCCAAGAAAGCTGGAAAACTTATTATGAGTACTTTGACATCATTTCGAAAAATCATTAGAGATAAGGGATTTAAGCGCGATGAAGATGAAATATTTTTTTTCAAAAACATCAAACCAAAAATTCAAGCTTACCTAATTTTCTTTAGCATTTTGACTGAATTTGAAACGAGCAAATACCACATGATCGATGAAGAAATGAACAACCTCATCGAGAAAAAAATGAGGATGTTTCGTCACCTTATTCGCGAAAACTTAGATTTTGTCACTTATTACACAGAAGGCTTGACTCATTTAGATCGCCTCTATTTTCTTAGACCTGCAGATATTCAAAAAGTAACCCGACATAGTACTAGCGTGATGTTAGATCCAGAATTTAATACAACTTACGATGGCGTTGCGGCCAACATTATTGCTCATAAATTACTTTTGAATTATTTGTTTCCCGAACAACAAAATAAAATAAAAATTCCGAAGGTACACAAACTAAAATGGACGGCAAGTAAAGCAGATTTTATCGAACTTGTTTACGGTCTGCAAGCTACATTAGCCGTGAAGGGAGGCGATGTGGAGATTAAGGAATTATGTCAAGCTTTGCATTCTATTTTTGAGGTTCAAATTGATGATCCTTACCGCATTTTTATTGATATTACAGGTAGAAAAATGACAAAACTAAAGTTTATCCCAAAAATGGAAGATGGACTATTGAGAAAGATTGATGAGGCAAATGAATTTAAGTGAACCTTAAACTATACCCCAACAGGTATTTATTAATCTAAAAGTAACTTTATTATACCCGTAATGATATAAAAAGTACTATTTTATTACTTTTTATACCCGTTTAGGTATATATTTGAAAAATAGTTGTACATTTATACCCTAAAAGGTATAGTAAATGAATAAATTAAGTCAATTTGTAAAAAATAAAAGGAAATCACTTGGTTTAACGCAGGAAGATCTTTCATTCAAAGCAGGTGTTGGTTTGAGGTTTGTAAGAGACCTTGAACAAGGAAAACAAAGCTTACAGATGGATAAAGTAAATCAAATATTATCATTGTTTGGTCATGAACTTGGTCCAATCCTATCAGAAAGAAATGAAGAGAGCTAGAGTATATATGTATGATAAAATAGCTGGTGTTTTATCTGAAGATGAAAATGGATTTCATTTTCAATATGACCAATTATATCTAAGTTCAAAAGAATTTGAAGCTATTAGTTTGACACTGCCTCTTACAAACAAGGCTTATGAAAGCAAAACAATGTTTCCTTTTTTTGATGGTTTGATACCCGAAGGTTGGCTTTTGGATATAGCTCAAAAAAATTGGAAATTAAACCCAAGAGACAGAATGGACATATTATTAAAGGCTTGCCAAGATTGTATTGGGGCTGTTTCAATAGAAGAAATTTAAGGTCATGGAAAAAAAGTGCTTATATTGTTATCAAGAAATTAATGCTGCAGAAATTGACACTCCAGCAGGAATACAAGGTTATCATCCAACATGTAGCAAAAAGTTTTTCGGAAATACCACTCCACCAACCTTGGATTTTACTGAAGATCAATTAGAAGAATTAGGAGAACAAGTAGTTAAAAGTCAAAGAACTATTACTGGTGTTCAAGCAAAACTTTCACTTGGATTAAGCAAAGAGAAAAATTCACCTCAACGATTTACCATAGTTGGAGTATTGGGAGAGTATATTTTAAAACCTCAATCTAGTTTTTATTCTTCTCTTCCAGAAAATGAAGATTTAACAATGCATTTGGCTGAGATTAGCAAAATAAAAACTGTTCAACATGCTCTAATAAAATTAAAATCAGGTCAACTAGCTTATATTACTAAAAGAATCGACAGAAATAATGGTAAAAAATTACACATGGAAGATATGTGTCAATTAACAGAAAGGCTAACCGAACACAAATACAAAGGTTCCTACGAGCAAATTGCAAAAGTAATTAAGAAACATGCTGCCAATCCTGGTTTAGATGTTATCGATTTTTATGAACTAGTTATATTCAGTTTTTTAACAGGAAACAATGATATGCACCTAAAAAATTTCTCCTTGTTAAAAAACGATTTGACTTATGGTTTGTGTCCAGCTTATGATCTTGTTGCGTCTGAATTAGTTGTTGAAGGTGATGATGAAGATCTTGCTTTAAACTTAAACGGGAAAAAGAAAAAAATTAAACGGAAAGATTTTGAAATGGCCATGAGCTTATCCGGTCTAGATCATAAAGTAATTGAAAACATATTTATAAAATATAAGAAGCTACTTCCTAGGTGGCAGCGTCTCATAGAAGAAAGTT
>CAMBRH010000294.1 GCA_945870115.1 Chitinophaga pinensis
GCAGCCTATTTTTTTAACGATTTAGAAAATATTTTACCAGACGAGAAGAATTTCTTGTTTTTCCCTGCTTCTTTTAGAAATCCATATCAATTTGAAGAAACTGACAATGCAAATGTTGTTTCAAGAGCAGAAGTATTAGAAAAAATTAATACTGGAAAAAATACATGGATTATTACGTATCCACAAGCTCTATTTGAAAAAGTTCCAACACAAAAAAAGCTGACAACAAATACCTTACGTGTCGAAAAAGGAAAAAAATATTCCTTAGATTTCATGAATGAATTGTTGCTGGAGTTTCATTTTGACCGCGTAGATTTTGTTTATGAGCCAGGACAATTTGCCATTCGAGGCGGAATTTTAGACGTTTATTCTTATTCAAATGATTTACCTTTTAGGATTGAATTTTTTGGTGACGAGGTAGATTCAATTCGTACTTTTGACCCCGTAGATCAACTTTCTCAGGCTAAACACGATTTTTTTAACATTATTCCAAATGTACAAGGAAGTTTTCTTCACGGAGATTTTGCTTCTTTTCTAACTTTTTGCGGAATAAATACAACTGTTTGGCTTTCTTCAAATCAGTTGGTTACTGGTTTTTTAGGTAAAGAATATGAAAAAGCTGTAAAAACCTACGAAGGTTTAAATCATACTGTAAAACACACAATTCCATCAGATTTATATTTGCATAAAACAGAGTGGGAGAGTGAAGTCTCAAAATTAAATGTAATTGAATGGGGACCAGATTATTCCTTTAAAGCTGATTTAAATGTTAATTTTACAGTTCAAAGTCACCCCGTTTTTAATAAGAAATTTGAGTTATTTCGTGATGATTTAATCGCTCGGAAAAAAGCAGGATTCACAAATTTATTTTTTTCTAATCAGCCAAAACAAACGGAAAGATTGTATTCAATCTTAGAAGATATTAGCAATCAAGAAGATAAAACAGAGTTGGGATTTAATGCAATGCCATTGGCTTTACACGAAGGTTTTATCATTCCTGAAATAAAATTAGCATGTTACACAGATCATCAAATTTTTGAAAGGTATCATCGCTTTAAATTAAAAGACGGATTTTCACAAGCAAAACAAGCCTTAACCTTAAAAGAAATTTACAACCTCCAAAAGGGTGATTATGTAACACATATTGATCATGGAGTAGGTCAGTTTTCTGGTTTACAGACAATTGATGTAAATGGAACACAGCAAGAAGCAATTCGTTTGATTTACAAAGATGGCGATGTTTTGTATGTGAGTATTCACTCATTACATCGAATTTCTAAGTTTACGAGTAAAGAAGGTACAGCGCCTAAAATGAACAAGTTAGGAACTCAAACTTGGACGACACTTAAGAACAAAACGAAATCTAAAATCAAGGAAATTGCCTTTGATTTAATTCAATTATACGCAAAACGTAAAAGTCAACCGGGATTTGCTTTTACACCTGATTCTTATTTGCAAAATGAATTGGAAGCTTCATTTATGTACGAAGACACGCCAGATCAATTGAAAACGACTCAGGCAATTAAAGAAGACATGGAATCTTCAACTCCAATGGATCGTTTGATTTGTGGCGATGTTGGTTTTGGAAAGACAGAATTAGCTGTGAGAGCTGCATTTAAAGCTGTTACCGATAGTAAGCAAGTTGCAATTTTAGTTCCAACAACGATTTTGTGTTACCAACATTTTAGAAGTTTTTCTGAAAGATTAAAAGATTTTCCTGTAAAAGTAGATTATATAAATCGTTTCAAATCAGCAAAAAAAGTAACAGAAACACTCAAAAAAGTGGCTTCTGGAGAAATAGATATTTTAATTGGAACTCACAAAATTGTTGGTGATAAAATCAAATTTAAGGATTTAGGTTTGATGATTATTGATGAAGAGCAAAAGTTTGGTGTAGCTGTTAAGGATAAGTTGAAAACCATGAAAGCAACGGTTGATACTTTGACTTTAACTGCGACACCGATTCCAAGAACATTGCAATTTTCCTTAATGGGAGCAAGGGATTTGAGTATCATCAATACACCGCCGCCAAATCGTCAACCTGTTTTAACGGAAGTGATTCAGTTTAATGAAGAAACAATTCGAGATGCAATTGCTTATGAAGTTTCTCGTGGCGGACAAGTTTATTTTGTTCACAATCGTTTGCAGAATATAAAAGAAGTTTCAGGAATGATTCAGCGTTTGTGTCCAGGAGTTAGAGTTGGAATTGGTCACGGACAAATGGAAGGAAATGAATTGGAAAAAATCATGATGGATTTTATTCAAGGAGAATATGACGTTTTATTGGCCACTACGATAATTGAATCTGGAATTGATATATCCAATGCTAATACGATGATTATCAATAATGCACAAAATTTCGGATTGAGTGATTTGCATCAATTGAGAGGTAGAGTTGGTCGTTCGAATAAAAAAGCATTTTGTTATTTAATTGCGCCAAAATTTCATGAATTAACTTCCGAAGCGAGAAAAAGGTTGGAAGCAATCGTTCAATTTTCGGATTTGGGTTCTGGATTCAATATCGCTATGAAAGATTTGGATATCCGTGGTGCAGGGAATTTATTAGGAGGAGAACAAAGTGGATTTATCGCAGATATTGGTTTTGAAATGTATCAGAAAATCTTGAATGAAGCAATGGAAGAATTGCGCGAATCGGAATTTAAGGATTTATTTGAAGATAGAAATACAGATAATTTCTTAACTTTCGTTAAAGATTGTGTAATAGAAACGGATTTAGAAATCAGAATTCCAGATGATTATGTGAATAATGTGGCAGAAAGATTGAGTTTATATCAACAATTGGATAATTTAGAAAATTCTGAAGCTTTAGAGAAATTTTCTACAAGTCTAATCGATCGTTTTGGAGCTTTACCGCGTTCAGTAAAAGAGTTATTCAAATCATTTGAATTGCGTTGGTTGGCTCAAAATTTAGGAATTGAAAAATTAGTCATCAAATCAAATTCGATGGTTTGTTATTTCATTGCTAATCCGCAATCTAAATTTTATGATTCAGAATCCTTTCAAGCAGTTTTGAAATACATTCAAACAGCACCAAAAGATGCAAAAATGAGTGAGAAAAACGATAAATTGAGGTTAATTTATAGTCACATTAATTCTATCGATCAAGCATTTAAAAGATTGGATGAAATTGTATGAAAAAAATAGGATAAATATTTTGAATTTCCTGTAAATAGTGTGAATTTTTTTTAGATTTGTATTAGGATTAAAAATGTTAACATTAAATCCTTTGAATTTATTCATATCCTTTCAACATCAAATTTCTCATTAATTATGCTAGATCACACTTTTATTGAAGCTAAATTTAAAATTCTAGGACAAGAATTAATCAACGAAATTATTTTGTATTCTGAAATTAAACAAATTCCAGCGCAAACAGAATTGGTGCGTGAAGGACAATACATAAAGTTTATTCCAATAGTTTTAGAAGGTTTAATCAAAGTTTTTACCCATTTTGAGGAAAAAGAATTGCTTTTATATTACATCAAAGAGGAGCAAAGTTGTATCATGTCTTTTTCTTCATGTATTAATAATGATATCAGTAAGATTTTTGCAATCACAGAAGAAGAAAGTACTGTTTTGTTAATTCCAGCTGATAAAATTGCTAAATGGGTTATTGAATTTCCAAAAATTAATATGCTTTTTTACCAACAATATGATCACCGCTATGGAGAATTAGTTGAAACAATTCATCAAATGTTGTATTATAAATTGGATAAAAGATTAATTGACTATTTGGAGGGAAAAGTAAAAATTACAGCCAAAAATCCACTTAAAATTTCGCACAGAGAAATCGCTAACGATTTGGGTACCGCACGCGAAGTTATAAGTAGATTAGTTAAAAAACTCGAAAAGCAAAATTTTCTCAAACAACATCACGATAGCATCGAATTATTGCTGTAGTGACTTTAGTTACTGCACAGCCTTTTTTTCAGTATTACTTTTGTTAAACAAATGAAAGAAATGAAAACAATTTACAAATTTTTACTCATGTGTATTACGTGTATTGGGATCGTTACTTCAATTGTATTATTCGTAAAATATTTTAACAAATA
>CAMBRH010000295.1 GCA_945870115.1 Chitinophaga pinensis
GTTTTTGAACCATTTCAAATTCCGACTGGTTCTATGGAAAAAACATTGCTTGTTGGAGATTTTTTATTCGTAAATAAATTAGCTTACGGCTGTAAAGCACCAGTAACACCACTTTCATTTCCATTAGTTCACAACACAATTCCTTGGATTGATGTAAAATCTTATTCTGATTTGGAATATTTAAATTACACAAGACTTCCTGGTTTTGGAAGTGTGCAGCGAAATGATGTGATGGTTTTCAACTATCCTTCAGGAGATACTGCGGTTTATGACCCTAGAATGCCATTTGGATTAATGGGACATGATTATCATGGAATTGTGATTCATGAGGCATTTAGACTTTTCAGAGAGAATAGAAGTACGGCTGAAAAATTTGAAAAGTTAAGGTTGAAAAACACAGATAGTTTAACAAAAATAAAAGGTGATTTAAGTATTGTTGATAGTTTATCTTATATTTCATTATACTCAAATTATATCAAAAACTTAGATTCATGGAAGCAAAAAGCTAGAAGATCTTTGGCTATTGACAAAGTTGCTTTTGACAATAGTTCCAACTCTTTAATTTCACATTATGGACTTATTTATCGACCAGTTGATAAACGTGAAAATTACATTAAACGTTGTGTTGGTTTACCTGGAGATTTTATTGAAATCAAAGAATCAATTTTATATGTAAACGGAAAGAAAGCATGGGTTGCTGAAAACCAAGCTCTAAAATATAAGGTATATAACTTCACTGAAATATTTTCAAATTATAAAGTTATGAAAAACATGCTTGAAAGTGAAAAGTATGGTTTAGAATTCGACGATGGAGTGGATGATAATGATCCCAGAGATGACGGAAATAGACAAGATTTTTACTATGATGTAAATGATAGTAATATTTTCAAAATGGTTTTAACAAAATCAGAATTGAATTTATTGAAAAAGTTTAATCAAAAAGCCGTTTTTATAAAAGAAACATCGAAAAATGTTCGACAAAAAAATGGGGAGTTTGACGTTTATGCTCAAATGGAAAATTTGGAATATTTCCCAAAAGATATAAATCATGGCAACAATGCTACGAATTTTGAAAAATTAAGAATACCTAAAAAGGGAGCAGTAGTAAAATTAAATAAGCAAAACATTGCTTTATATAGAAGAATTATTACTGCTTATGAAGGTCATAAATTGGTTGAAAAAGCTGATGGCACATTTTTAATAGATGGAAAAAAAGTGAGTTCATACAAATTTGCTATGGATTATTATTGGTTGATGGGAGATAATCGTTATAATTCAGCAGACTCACGTGTTTGGGGGTTTGTACCAGAGGATCACGTTGTTGGAAAAGCGTCAATTGTTTGGTTTTCTAAAAGTACTGATTTAGATATTGGAATTAGAGGAAAACGAATCTTTAAGTTTATTAAATGATTCCATCAATTTTCCCAATTGCTTATTTTGGTTCAATTTCATATTACAAAAAACTTGTAGGTGCAAAAAATCCAGCTTTGGAGCAATGGGAAACTTATCCTAGACATTCTATCAGAAATCATTGTAAAATTCTGAGTCCAAATGGAGTTTTAGAATTAACTGTTCCATTGAGTAAACCTTTTGGTTCAAAGACTAGAACGAAAGATGTAAAAATTGATTTTACTGAAGATTGGAAAAAAAAACATTGGAGAACAATTACGTCTAGTTATGCTTCAGCTCCATTTTTTGATTATTATGGAATGGAAATTCAAGAATTATTGGAATTTGAATGCGATAATTTACTCGAATTTAATTTGAATATTCACAAGAGAATTTGTTCTTGGCTTGATTTAGATTTTTTAGTAAATGAAAAGCAAAGTTTCAATTTAACAAGCGAGTATTTTCCTTTAAAAGATGAAATAGAAAAAGATTTTAGAAATTCTTTCGCTTTTCAAAATTCTGAATGTGATTATTCTTACCAACAAGTTTTTTCTGAAAAAGAAAATTTTATTTCAGATTTATCAATTTTAGATGCAGTTTTGAATTTAGGACCGATGGCTCGGAAATTATTGTTGTGAATTAGATTTTATTGAATAACAATTTCGATTGAACCATTGTAGTTTCCATTTGAATCATACATGTCTAAATTATAAGCCACAAACATGGTATTATTTTGCTCTATAGATCCACCAAAATTAAATGAACAATTTTGATTATTTTCTAATGTGAATGAATCATAATTGCAATTTATCATTCCAGATAGATTAAAATTTGTGCAATCAAATGGCATAAGTGGGTCATTGATATTCAAAGAAATACTTAAATCTGAATTCACAACTAAAATAGAACTTATTGTATTAGAATAATCGATACTATAATCAAAATTATTAAAGGAAATTAAAACATTACAATTATAATTTCCACTTGGCATACAAGGAGCTAAAGTCGTAAATGATATTTCATTTCCATAAGTTGTTCCTTTTACATTTGTAACAAATGACCTTGCATAATATGTTGTGCTAGGTAATAAATAATTTGTTTCAGGACTATATAAACCAAAATTATAATTAAAATCATTCAAAAACATAGCTTTTAAATTTCTATCTAAAAAGGTAGGGTTTGGACTGGTAGAGAAACAAACGCCAGCTGCCAATATAATTTCATTCCCATTATCAGTAATCAAAATTGGAATATTTGCACTTGATTCAGTAATATATGTTGCGGGAAGTGTTGTTATACTTGCCAAACTAATATTTTGTCCTGGACAATTCAAATACCCAGCATTTATATTTTGCCCATTAGATAATGAAACAATTAAGGAATCGTTTTGAATTACAGTATTTGTTATACTGACTCCTGCTAAAAAGCCAGCATTTAGATTTTGACCATTTGATAATGTAATCATCAAAGAATCATTTTGGATGTAAGAATTTGTGATATTTAGGCCATCTGCTCCATTTTGTCCAGGCACTCCTTGAATTCCTGTTGCTCCGTTTAATCCATTTATTCCATCAACTCCATTAATTCCATTAACACCATCTATTCCGTTTTGTCCTTGCAATCCAATTAATACCGGACTTGTATAACTTGTTCAATTTTCAAAATTAAATGTTACTGTTCCATCAGAATTGTCAACTACATTTAAAATTTCATTTCCAGAGTTTTTTGCATATTCAGAATTCAATGAATAAGGAACTGATAATAATTGACTTACAGCGGTAATGCTATAATTATTTCCACCCAATGGATCGACTTCAGTTTGAATCCAAAACTCTCCATTTTTCCAATCGATTTGATTGAACGCACCAGAAATTATTGTACCATTTCCAATTTCAATTGAAAGTGCTCCATTTTCATTAGTTGTTGGTAGATGTGTTTCAACATAAACTGCATTTCCACTAGTGGAACCATGAAGAATTGAAACTTTTAATCCAACCATTCCATTTTGAATTAATTGATTGGAAGAATTTCTTACAACAGCTTGATAACTCATTTTTTGAGGAGACTGAGAATAGAAATTGAAGCTTAAAGCTAAAAGTAAAATTGAGAATAAATTTTTCATAGTTATAGGTTTTTGATTATTTTAAAGGATTTTATTTCAGAATTTTCTTGAAAAACTTTTATAAAATAAGTTCCGGAACTTAATTGACTAAAACTTATTTTAGTTTCTAAATTAGAAATACTGTTTGAACTTATTTCTTTTCCTTCAGAATCAAAAACTCTATAAGATAGATTTTTGATTTCAATTTCTTGAATTTTTAATAAAACAAAATTATTAGTTGGATTTGGATAAACGAAAGCTGATAATTGTATGTTTGAATTTTCATTTAAATTACTTTCAAATATTTCAAATGCTTGCTGATTTCCTTGATTCAAACTTCCTCCATTACTTGAAACTGAAATGTAATCAATTTGACCAATTGAGTTACTAAAACTGCCAGAAGAATTTGAAATAGAAGTTCCCGAGGATACAATATTTGCCTGCGTAAAAACTGCACTTATTGTTAGAGAAAATAAAATAAAAAATCTAAATTTCATAGTGAATAGTTTAAGCATATATCTATAAGACAATTATTTTTGGTTTTACCCCTAA
>CAMBRH010000296.1 GCA_945870115.1 Chitinophaga pinensis
TAGAATAAATAAGCCAATTGAACTAGTCTTGGCCAATTGTTCACATCTGTTACTGGTGCTTTCCAGTTTTTAGGCAGTCCTGTTGTTTCTGTGTCAAAAAATAAATACATGTCTTTGCGAAAATAGTTGCTTCATGTTAATTAAAAAAATTTCCTCACCGAAGTTACAAATTTTTATAGAATAAAAGTAATTTTTCCTAAAAATAAAAAAGCCGTTCTGATTTCTCAAAACGGCTTTCAGAATAAAGCAATGTAACCAGCATTACTATTCACCCAAATTTATATGAATTATTAATAGATCCTCTTCTAAAGCAGTTTCATCAATATCAACAAAAACGATATTTACTTTGTCAGTTAAATCAGCTCCTGCTTTGAACCTAACTTTTTTTGCTTCAACTATTGCTTCTATTTCTGTACCATCATTAAAGACATTCACTTTGTCAGATAATTCAGAACCAGCCTTGAACTTTATTTTTTTCTTTTGTGGCATCATTTCCATTAATGTTCCTTTAAAGAAAATATTAACCTTTTCAGTTAAATCTGCACCCGCCTTAAATCTGACTTTTCTTTTATCATTGATAACAGACATTACCTCTCCATTATCTATGATTTCAAGGATCACATTTATTTCCTTTTCACCAAGTTCATTAATTTCCTCAATATCCACAATAATATTTGCTTTATTGACTTTTTCAGATAACTCCGAACCTGGTTTAAATTTAGGTTTTTTACGTTTAACCTTGTAGATAAATTCCACTTTGCTATTATCTGTACTTGTATTTTGAGTTGTACCCATTGTTTGATTGTTATTATTAAGTTCCACATCACTTTGTCCCATACTAAACACGTATTTAAGTCCTATACGTTTCCACCTTATTGATTTATTTTTATAATTAAGCCCCCAAATTTGAGAGGCTAAAAATTTAGAATACGTTTGCAATTTTCATCGCATTACCTGAAGCAAAAAGGTAGTAACTACCATTTACTTCTTGGTAAAATTCAATTCCTATAACATTTGCTGCACTTACATCAGCAGTCATTGTTGGAGAACCTGGCAATGTTGCTACTACTGTTGTTGTTCCTGCCAAAGGAGAATCCAAAGGCAAGTAATTAGAATATTGTAAGATATTTACGGTATTCAATTCTGGCTCTACAACCTCAAAGTTTTTAGTTGCATTATCCCAACGTACATCAGATAGTACAGAAATACCATTCAAAATTCTGAAATGGGTTGCACCTGATGGAGCATTAATGTAATCCAATGGAACAAAAGACGGAACACTCAAAGTACTTTCATTTCTTGCAGCGTTTTCAGTAAAACTGAATGGTGCTGTGAAAATAGTACTAAAAGAAGTGATTTTGTCAAACTCAAATCCAACTAACTTTTCTTTATTCAAAGAAATATCAATTGGTCGTTTTCCACGATCACCAACTCCCTCTAAATTGATTGCCTTGAACATTTTTGTAATTCGTCCAGCAACTTGTGGATCAGCAAAATTTTTAATAACTGAAGCCAAAGACACACGCATTGACTTTCCCACTTTTGCACTCACTCCAAATTCTGCGTTATTCTCACGAGTACGCTTAAACTTAGGGTCAGTTGCAATTTGTTCTTTTGAAGGTCCATTTGCAACTCTTGCCAAATCATCCTTAACACCTTTCATTTTATAGTGACTAATTCCTCCCAAATTCCCACTATACTTTAACAGTCCGCTCTGTTTCGCCATTTTCTAAAATATTAAAATTATTACACAAATATATGAATAAAAAACTATATATTTGTCTAATAATCAAACAATTAAATATGATAAGGAATGATGTCATTTGAGGGTTTTTATGTTGTTTTGAATGCCGTTGATGGTGACGGTATGATGGTTGTACCTAAAAATACAGATGAATTAATTGAAATTCGTTTGTATGGAATTGATGCTCCAGAGGTAAAAAAGTGCAAAAAGTTAAAATTGGATGAAAAAATAACACGTAAGCCTGGTGCATTTTTAATGATGCTTGGTAAAATGTCTATGAAATTTTTAATCGAATTAATTCCCCCAGGTACAGAAATAGAGGTGAGGCAGGAGAGCAAGAACAGAATAGATGTTTATGGGCGAAAACTTGCTTATGTATATTTAAAAGATGGCAGATGTGTTAATGAAGAATTAATACGAAATGGATATGCAAAACCATACACAGAAATATTTTGTGAAGAGCTTCATCATTATCAAAATTTAAGTATATTTGCAAAGCAGGGCAAGAAAGGCCTTTATACTTTGACAGATGCTTTTTAGGTGACCCATTGGTGACCTATTGATATTAATACTTTAACAAAACGTTGTTATTCAGATATTTAAGTCTAATTTGAGAGTAGTTTTCTGCTCCCGTCCAGACCGCTTAAGTCGTTGATTTTCAACGCGAAAGCACGAAAAAGCCTCCTTTTAGGGGGCTTTTTTATTTCCTATACTTTGCAATTCTTTCATTTTCCCCTATTTGCTAGGGTCTTATTCGGGGACACTTTTAAGTAAAAATAATCGTCCCCTAATTGGTGTTTATTGCGTTTATTTACAGCGTTTTACATTTTCTTATTTGTAGTGTTCAGTGTAATTTTAACTTTTAAAAATATACACAATGAAACGAACAACATTTAACATTTTATTCTTGATTAAAAAATCAAGAGAATTAAAAAATGGAGAGTCACCAATTTTCCTAAGAATCACTGTTAATGGGGAAAGAACAGAAACCACGATTAAAAGAAACATCAAAACATCCTTATGGGATTCTGACAAAAGTAAAGCTAAGGGCAATAGCGAAGAATCCAAAGAAATCAATGATTATTTGAATAGCATCAGAGGTCAACTTTATATCCATCAAAAAAATCTTTTAGAAAATAATAAGGAAGTTTCTGCCAAAAGTTTAACGAATGCTTTTTTAGGAATCGGAGAAAAAAAGTGGAAATTGGTTGACTTATTCAAAAGTCATAACCAGCAGATGCAAAAATTAGTAGGTATAGATTTTGCTGCGTTAACCTTACAACGCTATCAAGCAGGCTTAAAACACGTTGAAATATTCACTAAAACTGAATACAATGTAGATGATTTATTTTTGAATGAAGTTGACCATAAATACATTAAAAGTTTTGAGTTCTATTTAAAAACTACAGCTAAATGCCAACACAACAGTGCTATGAAGCACATGAAGGCTTTAAAGAAAATTATCAATTTAGCTTTAGCACAAGATTACATTCGAAAAGACCCATTTGCATCTTATCAAATTTGTATCAAAAATACAAAGAGAGATCATCTTACAGAAAGCGAATTGACGAGCTTAAAAACTAAAGAAATTACTATTGAAAGACTTGATTTAGTTAGAGATTTATTTTTAGTGCAATGTTATACAGGCTTAGCGTATGTTGATTTATTAGCACTGTCCAAAGAAAACATACAAATTGGAATTGATGGTTTGAAGTGGATATTTATTGAACGTACAAAAACAAAAACTGATTGCAAAATTCCACTTTTTTCTATCGTGGAAGAAATTATAAGTAAATACAGTAAGCACCCCCTTGTGGAAAAAGAAAACAAGCTGCTACCTGTAATAAGTAATCAAAAAATGAATGCCTACTTAAAAGAAATTGCAACTATTTGCAGCATAAAAACCTCATTGTCAAGTCATTGCGGAAGACACACGTTCGCAAGCACTGTAACACTTGCAAATGGAGTTCCAATGGAAACAGTAAGTCGCTTATTAGGTCATTCAAAAATATCTACAACACAAATTTATTCGAGAGTGACTGAATCTAAAATTTCAAACGATACAAATATGCTACGGGTAAAATTAGTTGTGTAATTTTCTGTTATTTACTAACTTTGAAGACCAAGTATACAAGCTTGGTCTTTTTTTTATGAATAAATTTAACATTGCTGATTCTTCGCTCGAAAGTCCCTACTATTTTTTTCAAAATTTTTTTTCATTACATAATTTGAAAAATGCATTCACAATGTTTATAAGAGAGAAAAGTGTTGTTAGA
>CAMBRH010000297.1 GCA_945870115.1 Chitinophaga pinensis
AAAGAACGTGGAACTTTAGAAACTTTATTGACAACTCCAGTTTCAAGATGGCAAATTTTAATTGGGAAAATGGGAGTTGTGGTAATGTCAGGTTTGCTCGCAGCATCACTTACGATGCTCGGAATTTTTCTAACGATTGAAGTTTTTGACATCATCAAAGAACCAAAAATATTGGAAGTAATTCATCAAATTTTGACCGTGAAATTCATTTTTATGTTCTACTTAATTTTGATTCCACTGATTATTTTCTTTGCTGGAGTGATGATTCCGATTGCTGTTTATGCAAAAACCTTCAAGGAAGCGCAAAGTATTATCGCTCCGATGAATGCAATAATTGTTTTGCCAGCAATGGTAGGTTTTTTCCCAGGAGTTGAATTGAATTTAACAACAGCTTGCATTCCGATAGTTAATGTTGTTTTATCAACGAAAGAATTGATTGCAGGAACACTTGATGTTGGACTTTTAGCTTTGAGTTCCGGAATTATGATCAGTTTGGCAACCATTTCAATTTTCTTTTCTTACAAACAATTTGGAAAAGAAACGAATTTGGTAAGTTGAAAAAATAAGCTGATTCATTTAATTCTAAGGTAAAATTTCCCATGCAAAAATCCCTCTCAAAAAGTTCGCTTTCAATCATTTTATTAATCCTTTTGGCTGGGATTTGGGGAAGTTCGTTCATTTTGATGAAACGAGGAATGGAAACGCTCGATGGTCAAAAAATATTTTCTGATTCACAAGTTGCATCTTTAAGAATGATAATTGCATCATTGGTTTTGTTGCCATTTACCTTGTTTGCTTTGAAAAAAATTAAAACGGCAAAACAATTTATTTCTTTAACCTTGGTTGGTTTATGTGGGAATTTTGTACCTGCTTTTTTATTTACTTTTGCTGAAACCGAACTTTCAAGCGGTTACGCAGGAATGTTAAACAGTTTTACGCCGATTTTTTCGATTATAATTGGCGGACTTATTTTTAAGCAAAAAATTTCTCCAAATCAATTTATTGGAGTTCTAATAGCTTTTGTTGGAATAATATTGCTTATGATTGCAGGAAATGATTTAAGTAATTCTGGTTCATGGAAACATATTTCTGCCATTGTTTTAGCCACTTTTTTATATGCAATTTCTTTAAATACAATTAAACATACGCTTAGTGATTTTAAATCTATGGAAATTACTGCGCTGTCTTTCGGGATTTTATTGCTTCCAGGAATTTTTGCCAATTTTCAAACAGATACGATAACGGTAATTCAAGAAAATTCCCATGCCATGGAAGGTTTGTTTTTTATAGCAATTTTGAGTGTCGTTGGAACAGCTTTTGCTTTAATTTTATTCAATAGAATTATCGCATTACAATCAACTTTATTTGCCAGTAGTGTAACGTATTTGATTCCCATTGTGGCAGTTATAATTGGATTTGCCTTTAAAGAAACAATCAATTTTTACCAAATCGCTTCGATGGGAATTGTCATAATGGGAGTTTTAGTAGCGAATTATTGGAATTTGATTTTCAAAAAAAGCTAGAAAAGTTATGTATTATGAACGATGAATTATGAATAGATTCCTCAAGAAAATTTAATTTAAGACAATTTTCCATTTTTAATTCTTCATTCTTCCTTCTAATTTATTTATCTTTGCTCAAATTAAAAATAGCATGTCAAATTCTTTCGGTAAACTTTTCACAATCACAACTTTTGGTGAATCTCACGGAGTGGCAATCGGTGGAATAATTGACGGTTTTCCAGCTAATTTCGAGATAGATATTGACTTTATTCAAGCAGAACTAGACAGAAGAAAACCAGGTCAATCTAAAATTGTTACACAACGTAAAGAAGCTGATGAAGTGAAATTTTTGTCCGGAATATTTGATGGTAAATCAACAGGAGCTCCCATCGCTTTTATGATTGAGAATACCAATGCAAAATCAACTGATTACGAACATATAAAAGACGTTTACCGACCTTCTCACGCTGATTTTACCTACCAAAAAAAATATGGATTTAGAGATCATCGTGGTGGTGGAAGATCAAGCGCAAGAGAAACAGCCTCAAGAGTTGTTGCTGGAGCAATGGCAAAACAATTTTTAAAAACAAAAGGAATTGAAATCATTGCTTACGTAGATCAAGTAGGGAAAATTAAAATTCCAGCATCTGCTAAAATTGACATAACTGAAATTGAAAAAAATCCTGTTCGTTGCGCAAATCCTAAAACTGCTTTAGAAATGGAAAAGTTAATTTCAGAAACAAAAAAGAATGGCGACACAGTTGGTGGAAGTGTTTTTTGCACGATTTCTGGAGTTCCTGTTGGTCTTGGTGAACCAGTTTTTGATCGTTTGGAAGCCGAATTAGGAAAAGCAATGTTGTCAATTAATGCTGCTAAAGGTTTTGAGATTGGTTCTGGTTTCGCTGGAATCGAAGAATTTGGTTCACAACATAACGATGTTTTTAATGTTGATGAAACAACAAAAACCAATAACAGTGGGGGAGTGCAAGGTGGAATTTCCAATGGAATGCCAATTTATTTTAGAACAGCTTTCAAACCGGTTGCTACTTTAATTCAAAAGCAAGAAAGTATCAATCATGCGAGTGAAAATGTTATTGTTGAAGGAAAAGGAAGACACGATCCATGCGTTGTTCCGAGAGCAGTTCCAATTGTTGAGGCAATGGCAGCAATTGTCATTTTGGATTTCTATTTGAGAAATAATGCTATAAAGTTAGGATAAAGAACTTAGGTAAAATCAGGTAAAACCTACCACATAGTCACATAGAAAACATAGTTTTTGACGTATTTGGTTTAAATTACAAATAGTAACAAACTAAAATCCTTGTAAAAGCCTTTCTTTTAACCTAATATCCCTCTACTAATCCTATGTTTTCTATGTTGCCTATGTGGTTAAAAAAAACACCATATGCATCAGAAAAACGTTATGAGTTAGATCTCCCTCGAATCTAAATGTTAGTTTTTAGCACTAAAATTCAAAACATTCATAAATTTTCTGCAACTTTGTTCTATGAAATCAATTTTTGAAAATAAAATTTGTTGGGTCACAGGCGCTTCCTCTGGAATTGGAAAAGAAATTGCAATTCAATTGTCAAATCTTGGCGCAAAAGTGATTCTTTCTGCAAGAAATTCAGATTCATTAATTGAAATTAAAAATTCACTTAAAAATCCAGAAAATCATTTTGTTTTAAGTTTAGATTTAGAAAAATCAGCTGAATTTCCTGATTTGGCAAAACAACTAATTTCCAAGTATGGAAAAATTGATTTTTTGTTCAATAATGGAGGCTTAAGCCAGCGATCAGAAGCTGCTGAAACGGCACTAGAAATTGATCGCAGAATCATGGAAATAAATTATTTTGGAAACATTGCTTTATCAAAAGCTGTTTTACCTTATTTTCAAAAGCAAAAATCAGGACATATTATTGTGATTTCAAGTATTGCCGGAAAATTTGGTTTTTTCTTACGTTCGGCTTATAGCGCATCCAAACACGCATTGCACGGTTTTTATGAAAGTTTGGCATTGGAGGAAGAAAAAAACAACATTCATGTTACCATTGCTTGTCCAGGGAAAATAAATACGCCAATTTCTACAAATGCTTTGACAAAAAGCGGAGAAAAACATGGTCTGATGGATCATAACCAAGAAACTGGAATGCCTGTTGAAATTTGTGTAAATATTCTTCTAAAAGCCGTTTCAAAAAATAAAAGAGAGATTTTAATTGGATACAAAGAAATCAAAGCTGTAACTTTAAAACGATTTCTCCCAAAATTGTTTTGGAAAGTGATTCGAAAACAAAGTGCTGTTTGAATTAGTTTAAAGCGAGAGAATTAAATTAATTTTCTCATTTATAAATTTACAATTGGTAGATTTAAACAATTTTGAAGACTTTACCCCAAAACAAATTAATGTATCTTCAAACTTAAAATAATTTTGTTTCTTGAACATTTTTTCTTTAAGTTTGTACTGACCAATTCACTAAAGTTCAAACACTTATTTCAT
>CAMBRH010000298.1 GCA_945870115.1 Chitinophaga pinensis
CTGCTGGATGTCCTATTATTGTGAAAAGTCATCCGATGCACGCTGGAACGGGAGATTTAGTTGCACAATTGGTTTTGGAAGCTGCAAAAGAAACAAATATGCCTGACGGAATTTTCTCAAACTTAAATTCTAGTGGAATTGAACTAGGACAAAAATTAGTTTTACATAAAGACATAAAAGCAGTCGGTTTTACTGGTAGTTTTACTGGTGGTATGTCAATTTATCGCTTGGCTCAAAATCGAGAAGAACCAATTCCAGTTTTTGCTGAAATGGGAAGTGTAAATCCGATTTTTATCTTTGAAAGTGCTCTTGAAACGAATGGATTAGTTAGTCAACTTGTGAATTCCATTCAGTTAAATGCAGGTCAGTTTTGTACAAATCCTGGTTTGATAATTTTAGTTGAAACGCCTAAATCAGTTGCTTTTGTTGAGGAATTAAAAGAACGTCTAAATGAGCAAGAATCGCAAGCCATGTTGCACCCACAAATCTTTAAAAACTACAGCGAAAATGCTGAAAAAATAGAAAATCATGATTCAGTTTTACAATTAGTTAAAACTAAAGATTTAAAGACTAATTTTATTTACCCAAAATTAAGTTTTTGTACTTCGAAAACATTCTTAGAAAATGAGATTCTTCAGGAAGAAGTTTTTGGAGCACACAGTTTGATTGTGAATTGTAAAGATGAAGAAGATTTTCTTAAAATTTCAGAATATTTAAGAGGACAATTAACAGCAAGTATTTTTTCTAATGAAGAAGATTTAGTTCGTAATTCTGATTTTTTGAGACAAATAAATCAAAAAGTTGGGCGGTTGATTTGGAATGGAATTCCAACAGGAGTGGAGGTCTGCGAGTCAATGACACACGGCGGCCCATTTCCTGCAACTACAGATTCTAGATTTACAGCAGTGGGGAAAGATGCAATCTTTCGTTTTTTAAGACCAATAACTTATCAAAATTTTTCAACTAAAATTTTAAATCTGTTGATTTCTTAAATGCATTCACTATCTTTGCTTTTGAAATATATAAGTAATTTTAAATTTAAACATAAATTAAAGAAAAATGACTGAAATGAATGATCAAATTACCGAAAAACCAAAGAAAAGTAACGGGATTTACTTACTCGTAATTTTGGCTTTATTTATTGCTTTGGCATATATGGCGTATTTACTTTCTGCAAAAAATAAGGAAATAAATGTTCTTAAGAATAAAAATACGGAATTAGAATCCGACATGCAAGGTATGAATGACATGCTTTCTTCAAGAGTTGGCGGAGATATGACAAATGATTTGAAAAAAGATTTTGTTAAAATGTTGGATGTATATGATGCTTTGATTGAGAAAGATGCTTCAAAATCAGATAGTTTGAACATGCAAAAACAAAAAATTCAAGTTTTACTAGATAAAATAAATTCAAATAAAAAATTGTCGGCTCGTGAAATTTTCACTTTGAGAAAAGAGAATGAAACCTTGAGAAATATCATGAAAGGATATGTGCAACAAATTGATTCATTGAATACTTTAAATGTTGAATTATCTTCAAATCTTGAAACTAAAACAACTCAATTAAATCAAACAATTGAAGAAAGAAATCAATTTAAAAATGAAGCTGATGCAAATGCTGCACAAGTTAAGAAAGGTTCTAAGCTTCAGGCTTTTTCAATAAATTCTGTTGGTTTACGTTTGAAAATGAACAATACAACGGAGGAAACTACAAAAGCAAAAAATTGTGTTCAGATTAAATCTAGCTTCACGATTTCTGAAAATCCACTTACTCCAGCTGGAAAGAAAACTGTTTATATGCAAATTATAAATCCTGAAGGAAAAACTTTGCAAACAAAATCTTCCTATGTTGTTTCTACAGATAATGGAAACATTGCTTACTCTGACAAAAAAGAAATCGATTACAATAATCAAAGCATTGATTTAGCAATTTTCTACGATTTAGGGGGAGAAGAAGCAGTTAATGGTAATTATAAGGTGAAAATTTTCTGTGATGGTCAATTGATTGGATCAGATAGTTTTACATTGAAATAAGAAAAGCGAAAGCTTTGATTAAACAAGCGTTAGTGCAGTTTATTATAAAAGAAAAATATTATTTTTATTTTGTCAAAGGTCTAAAAAAATTTAGCCCATACTTTTTATAAAAATAAAAAAAGATAAAAAAAAATGGAAACATTGGAAAAAAGAGTAATTCAATACGATAGAACAGGTTTTGAAAACGAAGAATTAGTTTCAATTTACAAAGCAATTTTAAAACCTCGTTTGATTGAGGAAAAAATGTTGATTTTATTGCGTCAAGGGAAAATCACAAAATGGTTTTCAGGTTGGGGACAGGAAGGAATTTCTGTTGGAGCAGCTCTTGCAATGAATGATGATGAATATTTATTGCCAATGCACCGAAATTTAGGAATTTTCACAACGCGTGGAATTCCATTGAGTAGATTATTTGCGCAGTTTCAAGGGAAAATGTCAGGTTTCACAAAAGGTAGAGATCGCTCATTTCACTTTGGAACAAATGAATACAAAATTGTTGGAATGATATCGCATCTTGGTCCACAATTAGGAATAGCTGACGGAATCGCTTTGGCTTCAAATTTAAAAGGAGAAAATAAAGCAACAATTGTATTTACAGGTGATGGAGGTGCAAGTGAAGGTGATTTTCACGAATCTTTGAATGTTGCATCTGTTTGGGATTTACCAGTAATTTTTGCAGTAGAAAATAACGCTTGGGGATTGTCAACTCCAAGTAATGAGCAATTTAGATGTAAACAATTTATTGATAAAGGAATTGGTTATGGAATGGATGCTTTTCAAGTTGATGGAAACAATATCTTAGAAGTAATTTCTACTATTCGTAAAATTGCTGCTTCGATTCGTCAAAAACCTCGTCCTTTTTTATTAGAATGCATGACTTTCAGAATGCGTGGTCATGAAGAAGCATCAGGAACAAAATATTACCCAGAAGGAATTCAAGATGAATGGGCGAAAAAAGATCCAGTTACAAATTTTGAAAAATATTTAAAAGAAATAGATGTTCTTTCAGATACGGATGTTGAAAGAATTACGAATGAAATTAAAGCGGAAATTCAAGAAGGATTAGATATTTCTTTTGCTGAGCCAGCAATTATTCCAAATACACAAGACGAAATTAACGATTTATTCGCTCCTTTCAAGCAAGAAATTGTTGAACCAAGTGCTAATAAATCTGAAAAACGTTACATTGACGCCATTTCTGATGGTTTGAGACAATCGATGCAAAAGTACGATGATTTAGTAATCATGGGACAAGATGTTGCAGAATACGGTGGAGTTTTCAAAATTACGGAAGGATTTGTTGAAGAATTTGGAAAAGGAAGAGTTCGAAATACGCCAATTTGTGAATCAGCAATTGTTGGTGCAGGTTTAGGTTTGTCAATTGCCGGAATGAAAGCAGTTGTAGAAATGCAATTTGCAGATTTCGTAACTTGTGGATTCAATCAAATTGTAAATAATTTAGCAAAAATGCACTGGCGATGGGGACAAAATGCAGATGTTGTAGTAAGGATGCCAACAGGAGCAGGTTCTGCCGCAGGTCCATTTCACAGTCAAAGTAACGAAGCGTGGTTTTTCCATACACCAGGTTTAAAAGTTGTCTATCCAGCTTTTCCTAGTGATGCAAAAGGTTTGTTGGCAGCAGCGATTGAAGATCCAAATCCAGTGATGTTTTTTGAACATAAAAACATGTATCGTTCATTGAGAGAGGACGTTTCTGACGATTATTTCACTGTTGAAATAGGAAAAGCAAGAACCGTTCGCGAAGGAAACGAAATTTCTGTAATCACTTATGGAATGGGTGTTCATTGGGCTATAGAAGCAGCTGATAAAAACCCAAATATTTCAATCGATATTTTGGATTTAAGAACTTTACTGCCTTTGGATAATGAAGCTATTTACAATTCTGTAAGAAAAACAGGAAAAGTAATTGTTTTACATGAAGATTGCATGACAGGTGGAATAGG
>CAMBRH010000299.1 GCA_945870115.1 Chitinophaga pinensis
ATTATTAGATTATTAGATAGTTAGATTATGTAGACTTAATAATTAAAAGTCTTTTATCTTATTTCTAAAATCTTAAGTCTATTTTTTTATCCGTTTGTTCTTGTAAATTCTTTCATTACATCAACTAAAACTTGAACACTTGAAAGTGGCAAAGCGTTGTACATTGATGCTCGATATCCACCAGTTGAACGATGTCCAGGCAAACCAACGATTCCTGCTGCTTTCCAAGTTTCATCAAACTTAGCATTTAAAGTTTCGTCGTTTAATTTGAAACAAACATTCATTTTTGAACGATCATCTGAGTTTACAGTTCCAAAAAATAATGGATTTGAATCAATCTCACTATAAAGCAATGCCGCTTTCGCATTATTTTCTAATTCTTTTGCCTTAACTCCTCCAGTTGAAATTAAATTTCTTAAATTCAACATTGCAACGTAAACTGAAAAAACAGGAGGAGTATTCATCATTGATTCTTTCTCAACATGTTGCTTCAAATCTAAATAAGAAGGCATGAATGGTGAAGTTGATTTTCCTAGAACCTCATCTTTTACGATATATAATGTCGCTCCTGCTGGACCAAGATTTTTTTGAGCTCCTGCATAAATTATGTCAAAGTCCGCAACATTGATTTCTTTTGAAAAAATGTCAGAAGACATATCGCACACTAATGGTAAAGTTGACTTTGGAAATTCATGAAATTGCGTTCCATAAATAGTATTGTTTGACGTGAAATGCAAGTAATCAGCATCTGTTGGAACAACAAAATCTTTAGGAATGTAAGTAAAGTTTTTATCTTCAGAAGAAGCAAAAACATTTACATCAACTCCTACTTTTTTAGCTTCTTTAATCGCTCCAGAAGCCCAAACTCCTGTATTGATGTAGGCTGCTTTTTTAGTTTCACGCATCATGTTCAATGCAACAATTGAAAAGCCTAAACTTGCTCCACCTTGAAGGTAGGCAACAGAATATCCTGCTGGTACGTTTAATGCTTTTTTTACTAAATCTAAAGCTTCATCCATAACAGCCACAAAATCTTTGTGTCGATGAGAAACTTCTAAAATTGATAAACCATTAAAATCTAAAACCGCTGCCGAAGCTTCTTTAAAAACTTCTTGTGGTAATATGCACGGTCCTGCTCCAAAATTATATTTCATAAAGATTTAATTTTAAAATAGCTTTTTTTAATTCTTAACTCTTCGTTATTTTAAAAAATTTTATTTTATCATTAGCCTTGGCTAACTCAAAATTTAAATTTTCAAAATGCCTCGATTTAAAAAATAAAAAGAGCTAAATTTTATGTTAAGTTTTTTATTTTTTTGACAAAAAAAAAGCCACTCGAAAGTGGCTAAATATATTTAAGCTTCTTTTTCAACTACTTTTTTCGTAGTTGTTTTTTTAGGAGCTGCAGCTTTTTTCTCTTTAACTACTTTTTCGGCTACAACTTTAGCCTCTTTTTTTGGTTTCTCTGTTTTTGCAACAGCAACAACTGCAGTAACTTTTTTCTTACGTGTATTTCCGTAAGATCCAATTGTTCTTTTTCCTTTTGCTGTTTTTTTATCGCCTCTTCCCATAAAATCGTGTTTTTATCTTTAAGATATTTTGTATTGTTACAAAGATATAATAGAATTTTGTGATGACAATAAAAAAAATGCTTTTTTTTGGCTTTTTGGCATTTTTTCTACAAATTAGTTAACTTTTCAAGAAAATGCTTCTCTAAAGCTTCTCCGCCATTCAATATTTTTTTACACCATTTGATTTTGAGTTCTACAATTTCTTCTGGCCTTAATTTCCATAAAATATCTGATTTCTCTAATCTTGTTCTAATTGTATTCAAAACCAATGCGACAGAAACGGAAATATTGAACGATTCTGTAAAACCATACATAGGAATTTTTACAAAATCATCAGCCAGATCTTTTACTTCGTCCGAAATTCCTCTTCTTTCTGTTCCAAAAACAAAAGCAACTGGCGAAGATAAGTCCAAATCATTGATTGTTTGATTCGTATGAGGAGTTGTCGCAATAATTTTATACCCTTGTTTTTTCAGTTTCGAAATGCAATCTTGTGTGACTTGGTTTCCTTGATTGAAATTATACATATCGACCCATTGACCAGCTCCCATTGCTATATCGCGCTGAACTTTGTATTGATTATCTTTTTCAATTACATTTAATTCTTGAATTCCAAAGCAATCGCACGAGCGCAAAACTGCACTTGCATTGTGTTCTTGAAAAACATTTTCTAACACAACTGTCATGTATTTTGTGCGATCCGCAGCAATTCGGTTAAACATTTCACGCTTGTTCTCCGTAATTATCTCGTAAAATTCTGCTAGAATTTTTTCTCTCATTACTTTTTTGTTTCAAATTTCTTTATAATTAATATAATAATTGGAAACTTTGCCAAAAGAATAGTTTTGTCATGATTTTTACAAAAAAATCACGCCATAACTGAATCTTTTCTACTTTATTACGACGGATTTACATCCGTCGTTACAAATATTTCACTCCTACGGAGTTTTTTTGACAAAATTTCAAACGATCATTTTTACTTAAAACAAAGAAAGGTAGCCAAATTGACTACCTTTCTAAATTTCAAGAAGTAAGTTCTTAGTTAACTTTGTCAGTTAATTCAGCACCAGCTTTAAATTTAATCACTTTTTTAGCAGCGATTTGAATTTCTTTCCCTGTTTGAGGGTTACGACCTGTTCTTGCTGCTCTATCAGAAACTGAAAAAGATCCAAAACCTACTAATGAGATTCTGTCTCCTGCTTTCATAGCTTCAGATGTAGCTGCTACAAATCCTTCTAATGCTTTTTTAGCATCTGCTTTTGTTAATCCTGACTCAGATGCCATTGCATCAATTAATTCTGATTTGTTCATAGTTAATGGTTTTTTAAAAAATTTATAGGGCAAATATATACTAAAAACCAAGCAAAACGCCACTTTACAGAAAATAAATTGCAATTTGTTAATAAATGACCCAAAATGTTAATAATCAAAATTAGCTCAAACCCCAACTAAAAAACTGGTAGTCAACTAATTAAGTCGATAATCAACGAAATTATTGATAAAAAATATTTTTTCACTTTTTTTCAAATTTTTCAATAAAATCAAGGGTTTTAGTCAAAATATTCTATTTTTTATTGACTAATTTTCCATTTTGAAATGGCGTATCCAGCCAAAAATTCGTATGCTTGCATTCTTCTTTTACCTTCAGGTTGCAATTCAATAACTTTCAAGTAAAAATCACCACATGGAATAAAAAAATCCTTTTTTGTAGCATATAATTCTCCTTTGCTAACAACAGGCAAATCTGATTTTTCTGTTTTGAAGATTTTAAGCGATCGTTTTTCATTCGTTTCAATGTTTTCAATAATTGTCCAGGCGGTTGGATAAGGAGATAGTCCGCGACAAAAATTGTGAACTTCTTGCACAGGTTTATAAAAATCGATCTGACACATCGGTTTGAAGATTTTTGGTGCTGCTAAAATTCCATTTTCATCTATCAAATCTATTTGTGGAATTCGAACAACTGTTCCTTCTTGAATTTTATGAACTGATTTTGAAACCAATTTTTTACCTAAATCCAATAATTTATCGTGTAATTCTCCTGCTGTTTCATTTTCGGTGATTTCAAGCTCTTCCCTTTCTATGATCAAACCCGTATCAATTTCTTGTTCAATAAAGAAAGTAGTTACGCCTGTTTTTTCTTCTCCATTAATAATAGCCCAATTAATTGGAGCGGCACCTCGGTAATTTGGTAATAAGGAAGCATGTAAATTAATTGTACCTTTTGGTGGCATGTTCCAAACAATTTCTGGCAACATACGAAAAGCAACTACGACAAATAAATCAGCACCTAGCGACTTTAACTCTGTAATAAAATTTTCGTCTTTTAAATTTGTTGGTTGTAAAATATTCAAATTCTCTGTTAAAGCATATTTTTTGACCGCACTTTCAGAAATTTGTTGTCC
>CAMBRH010000300.1 GCA_945870115.1 Chitinophaga pinensis
AACATTTCAAATTTAACTACTGCTGATAATTATCACACTGCAAATAATACGGCAAAAATCGGTTATTTTCTTTATAGACCGAACATTAGTTCAACGACAAAAGAAGATTGGAAATGGTTTTTAGTTATGAAAAATTAGATTTATTTTTCTAAAATAAAATTTGCAATTTTTTCACAGACTTCTTTTAATTTCCCTGGTAATTCGTCTGATTCCCAAGGGTGTTTTGCTCCAAAATCATGTGCCATTTCTGATATGATTTGCAATTTATTTTTAGTCCAAAATGCAATTTTTTCTCCTTCAGAAATAGAAATTGAAACATCTTTATTTCCATGAAAAATCAAAATAGGCTTTTTTAAGTTTTCACATTCTTTTTGAATTGAAAGAGCATCCGAATTTAACAAAAAATCTTCAACTTGCGAATAGGAGTGAGGCATCTGTTGTTTCGTTCGCTGATTTTCGACGAATCGAACACCTTTTTTTTTCCACATATCAATCATTTTTTGGTCTGAAAATCTTTTTTCAATACTTGAAATTGCTGCTAAAGTAATTACTTTTGAAACACGTGAATCGTTGGAGTTTAAAAGTGCAATTCCACCGCCTCGACTGTGTCCAAGCAAAATAATTTTTGGTAAATCAACAAAATGATTACTCAAATAATTTAAAACTTGTTGCAGATCAAATACTTCTTTTGAATAAGAATTTTCGGAAAATGTATTTAAATCTGGGAAATCAATGCCATTTTCAAAAGTTCCACCATTGTGACTAAAATTGAATTTACAAAATCCAAAACCTAGATTTACAAAATAATCTTGCATTAAATTCCATGCTCCCCAATCTTTAAAACCCATGTAACCATGAACAAAAAGGATTAAATTACCATTAAATTTTTCTGGAATTTCTAAATCAATTTGACTTTTTCGACTATCAGAGCCAAAATAGCAGTCGTTTTTTAAAGAATAAGTTTTCATTTAGAATTTTATAAACAATAAGTTCTTGTAACTAAATCGCTGGTTTTTAACGATGAATTAAAATAAATTTAATTTACATGTAAAAGTACAAAAATAATCACTTTATTTGTATTAAAATTTGGTGAATGCTAGCAACATTAAAAAAACTTTTAACTCCTGAAAACAATAATTATACTGATATTTTTGAAAAAACAAGATATTTGATGTCTTATCGTATGACATTATTTTTGTCATTCAGTTTAGTTATTTTATTAATTGTTCTTTTTTTCTTTTTTAATTCAGCTGATTTGTATATTGTTTTAATTGGATTCCTAACAGTTTTGTTTTCCTTTCTGTATGTTAAAATTACTGGGAAATATAGAATTGTTATTCTTTTTATGAATTTAAGTGGCGCAATTCTGACAATTTTTACACTTTTTTACATTAACGAGCAACCTAGAATTGTGGATGGTTTGTGGATGGTTGTTGGCTCTCTTTTCTCTTTTTTTACATTAGGAAAAAAGTGGGGAACGATAATTACGATTGTTCATGGATTTTGTTTGTCTGGTTTTTTTATATTCAATTTCAATGATCAAATATTATTGATGAAAACCTTAACTCAACCTCAAATCAATGCTTTTGCATTTAACATTTTTATTTGTTTTTCAATAATTTATTATTTAATGTGGCAAAATATAAAAACTAATAAGGAAGCTGAAAATGAGATTAACAAAACAAAAAATTATCTTGAAGATCAATTTGCAATTGTAAAAACTCAAAATGATGAAAAAACAGTTTTGTTGAAGGAAATTCATCATAGAGTTAAAAATAATTTGCAAGTTATTGTGAGTTTGTTGAGACTTCAATCAAGAGATATTAAGAATGAGGAAGCAGTTTCTAAATTTGATGAATCAATAAATCGTGTAATGGCAATGTCCTTAATTCATGAAAAAATTTATCAAACAGAAAATTTTTCAAACATTAATTTAGAAGATTATTTTAAAACTTTGGCAAATGATATGATTAGAACGGTGCAAGTGGCTAAAAAAATTGAACTGGATATTAATTGCAAGGTGGATAATTTGGGATTAAAGCCTGTTGTGCCGATAGCATTGATTTTTAATGAATTACTGTCAAATTCTATTAAGTATGCTTTTGACAATGTGGAGAATCCAAAAATTACGGTAAATATGAATGAAAATATCAAAAATTTTGTTGAATTTACCTATTCTGATAATGGAAATTGGAAAGAACCTACGAGAGAAAACTCTTTTGGCTTGGAATTAATTGATACGCTTTCTGATCAGTTGAATGGTCATTTTGAAGTATATAAATCAAAAGGAACAAAATACCAATTTTATTTTGATAAGATAGATTCTTAGTTTACCTTTGTTAAATAATTTGAAAATATGACATCAGCTGAATTAATTGAGGAAATAAAAACAATTACTAACAATAATCTTGAACTTATTAGAAGTCGCTTTTTGAAACTTTCCGAAGAACAAAAAAAATGGAAAGTAAACGATGCTTCATGGAATGTGAATGAAATTTTTGCTCATTTGAATCAGTATGCGATTTATTATCAATTGACTTTCAAAATTAAAATTGCTAGAACAAAATTTAAAACTCCTTCTGAGAATTTTATTTCCTCACCACTAGGCAGATCCGTTTGGAGTTCAATGAAATTAGGGAATGCGAATAATGTTAAGCGAAAAACGAAGGCGGTAAAATCTTATAACCCTTTATTTGACAATACTTTAGTTACAGGTAACGATGTGAAGGAGTTTGAAAAAAACTTACTTGATATGCAAGATATTATCGAATCTTCTAAAAAAGTAAATTTAAGAAAAATTAAAGTTCCCATGGCAATTAGTAAGTTAATTCGCTTGAAATTAGGTGATGCATTTTTATTTGTTGTTTACCATAATGAAAGACATCTGCAACAAGCTTTAAATTTGGTCAATAATCCAAATTTCCCTAAATAATTGAAAAGTAGTTAGTTGATGTCAAAAAAATACGCTTTTTGCAAAGTTTCAATTTCACCTTTAAGAAGAGAATATTCAGATGCTTCAGAAATGGTATCTCAGTTGCTTTTTGGTGAAATCGTTGAAATTTTTGAAGTAACTAATAACTGGACAAAAATCATTACTTATTTCGATAATTATGAAGGATGGACAGACACAAAACATTTAATTTCACTTTCAGAAAAAGAGGTTTCACGTTTTTTAGACGGATTATCGATTGAAACAGAATTAATTCGTGATATTCAAACTCCTTGGGGGAAACAAATAATTACACGTGGAGCATTTGTCCCGATTGATTCAAGTTTGGATTTTAAAATTGGACAAAATAATTTTAGTTTTTTAGAAGAAAAGCAAGAAATAACTTATTCATTGGAATCTTTCGCAAAAAGCTACTTGAATACGCCGTATTTATGGGGTGGGAAATCGCCTTTTGGAATTGATTGTTCAGGATTTACACAACAAGTATTTCGTCATTTTGACAAAAAAATCCCACGTGATGCTTATCAGCAAGCTGAACATGGTTTGGAAATTGATTTTGAAGATAAGTTAGAAGGTGATTTAGCATTTTTCTCAAATACTGCAGGAAAAATAACACATGTAGGTATTATTTTAAATGATTCTCAAATCATTCATGCAAGTGGCCAAGTGAAAATAGACACTTTGAAGAAAGATGGAATTTACTCTAGAGAAAATAAAACCCACGATTTGTGCTTGATTAAAAGACTTTAGGACAGCAAGATATTAACAATAGGTTTATAAGACATTTGACCAATCGATTCATAAGTACTAATATCCCTAGTGGATTAAAATAATAATGTCTACATAAAAAAACTAATGTTCCTTTTAAATTCTTAAATTCAAGTAATAAATGCAACTTTTAGATTTAGTGCGTTAAATTAACATTCAAAACAGAAGGGAATTAAAAATCCCCTTTCTGTTTCTATTAAAAGTGTTATTTTACCCCGTTAAATCGCCAAAAATAAAGTTGTAATGTCG
>CAMBRH010000301.1 GCA_945870115.1 Chitinophaga pinensis
CTTTCATATTATTAAAAACGATTTTAAATACTTAAGGTTGGAAATTAGACTTATTTTTAGTTTACTGAATAACATTTCTCCTAGATTATTTTAGAATGAAAAATTTAAAATGAAATTTGTTCATTCGCAAATCAGGGCATACGGACAAATAAAATATTTTCATTTAGAACTTAATAAAACCTTATGTGTTTAATAAGAAAACAAAGCCATGAACAAATTTATATGGACAACAAGCTTAATAGTTGCACTATTAGCTCTAATAATTGTAATTATGTCTTTTACAAGTAAAGCAATTGAAACGCCAGAATACAAAGTTGTAAAAACAATCGATGAGGTGGAAATAAGACTTTACCCTAAAATGTTGGTAGCAAAAACAAATCTGGCAGATAAATCCTTCGATGATCAAGGAAGTAATGGTTTTCGAACAATTGCAGGTTATATTTTTGGCGGAAATGAAAACAATCAGAAGATTGCAATGACTTCACCGGTCGTAATGAATATGGGAGATAGCTCAAGTATGTATTTTGTAATGCCAAAGGAGTACAAAAAGGAGGATCTTCCAGTACCAAGTTCAAACGCTGTATTAATTTCTGAAGTAGCATCGAAAACACTTGCAGTTGTTAGTTACGGTGGATATTCATCTGATAAAAAGATTGAAGAACACATTCAAATATTAAGTAAAATTCTGCAAAAAGAAGGTCTTAAAACAAAAGGTGATTTCATGTTTATGGGTTATAATGCACCATGGGACGTCATAAATCGTAAAAACGAGGTAGCTATTGAAATAGAAATGTGATAGAATTAACTAAAAGAAAAATTTTAGAAATATCTTTTTTTTAATATTAGGTTTTTAAAATAAAAAATAATAAATTTGTTTTGCAAACATTTAAAGGATATCACTATGCTACTCCGCTTAATAATAATATTTTCATTATGCTATTCTTTTGGCTACTCCCAAAAAAGCTTTTCTTTCAATTTAAATGTGTTATCACCATGTAATACAAATGAGGTAAAAGTAAATGAGTTTATAAATTTGGTTTATCCTAATCCTGCCAGTAAGTCCCTTACTATAAAAAATGAAGAATATAATTCATGTTCAATTATAGATTTAAATGGAAAATTATTAATTTTTAGTGAAATTCAATACACTACCAGTTCAATTGATGTTAGTTCACTAAATAAAGGAATTTATTTTGTTCAATTAGAAAGTGTTACAAAAAAATTAATAACCAAAATAATAATCGAATGAAAGCAAAAATTATTTTCATTTTTATTTTTATTAATTGGACACTATATTCCCAATTTGTAATAAATAATGCTGTACATTCTGATACCCTAAATTTTAATATCGAACAGGTAAATGCAATTGTACAATGGCAAACTTCTTCAGATTCAGTAGCTTGGGAAAATATTGAGAATGCTACTAATATTAGTTATAATCACATTTATAATACAAACATTTTACTCCAGTTTTTTAGAGCCAGCATCACCGAAGAAGATTGTCCTACCTATTATTCACCTACATTAAAAATCATACGCGATATTCCAACTTTTTATTGGTCTGATAATGATGCTTGGTTATCAAATCAAAAACCAATTGAAAATGAAGATGCACAAATCCCTATGGGAAGAAGAATTCTCTTAGATGAATCTCCTCCTCCTTTGAGTGGTATTACAGTTAGTGGAATTTTAGAATTTGTAGATAAAGATTTGAACCTAACATGTGATTATATTTTAGTGGAAGGTACTTTAGCAATAGGATCAGAGCAAAATCCGTTTCAATCCAAAGCGATTATTACCTTGACTGGTGATGTTTTAACGCAAAACATTATGGGGATGGGAACTCGTGGAATTATGGTTATGGGTGGAAATTTAGAATTACATGGTTTTGAAAAACAAGTAGTTTGGACAAAAATCAACAATCATATTACTTCTGGTTCTAGTGCTATCGAATTAACACAATCAGTTAATTGGCCTGCAAATGATGAAATTGTTTTGTCACCAACAGATTATTATTTAGCAGGAAATGGAAGTTCTGTGGCTCAAAAACTTAGTATTAATAGCCTTAATGGAGTTAATTTAACAGTTAATGAACCTATTAATGCTTTTCGTTGGGGGCTTTTGCAATATGCAACAACAAATGGAATGAGTTTAATAGAAGAAAACATATTAGCTTCGCCAATTGCAGACAATGACACTGCTTTTACTCCTAAAATCTTGGATGAAAGGGCATATGTTGGAAATTTAACTAGGAATATTGTAATTCAATCAATAGAGGATAATTTATGGACAAGTAATGGCTTTGGAGCCCATATTATGATTATGAGTTCAAATTCTTCTGCACATATAAACAGTGTTGAAATTCGAAGAGCTGGTCAAAGAGGAAGACTTGGAAGATATCCAATTCATTGGCACATGCTTAGTTATAGTGGCACACAAACGCTTCCCGACGCAAGCGGACAATACATTAGAAACTGTGCGATTCATAATACAAAAAACAGAGGAATTGTAATTCATGGGACCAATGGATTATTGGTTAAAAACAATGTGCTTTTTGATGTGGAAGGCCATGGGATTTTTACTGAAGATGCGGTTGAACGTAGAAATATTATAGATAGTAATTTAGTAATGCACGTTAGAAATCCTCAATTACCTCCAAATTTAGCCTTAAAGCAACACGAAGTTGGTGAAAGAGGTTCCTCTGGTTTTTGGATAAGTAATCCAGATAATACGATCACCAATAATGTCGCTTCCGATTGCGGTACAAATGGCTTTTGGATTTCATTTCCTTCTAATCCTTGGGGTGCAAGCGCAAGTGTTCTGGGGGAAAATGGTTTAATAATGAATCCAAGTAGAATTCGTTTTGGTGTTTTTGATAATAATGTTTCGCATTCTAATGGTTTAGAAGGAATAATGTTAGATTTTGTGGAAATAGATAATGAAGGCAATGTTTTTCCTCGTCAATATGCATCAACAACAAACGGAACAGATCCACAATGGCCGAATACCACTTTATTATTTTTTAAATTAAGTAATTACAAAGTTTGGAAAAATAGTGGAAATGGAATTTGGGATAGAGCAAGAAGACCAAATAATTATGGAGTTGTTTCAGCAGACAATTGTGGTAGATTTTTTGCTGGATCAGGAGATGATGGGATAATTGAACGTAGCTTGGTAGTAGGTACTAGTTTAAATTACAACATGAATGGAATGGAAAGACCAGTTCTAGCAGATTTTTTCTTAAATTCAAGTAATCCTGACCCCGTAGCTTTTGCAACCTATCACAGCACTTTTGATATTAAAAACAACCTCATTTTGAACTTTCCTGTTGTAGAAAATATGCGGAGTGGAGCATTTTCAACTGATGATTATTACACGAGAGCAGTTGAAAAAGGACATATTAGAAACACAAACAATTTTATTTTTAATTCGCATGGAGGTTTTAAATTGAGAGCCTTCGGAGATTACTTCACTTTAGCGTCCTGTTTATGGGATCCAAATGGGATTTGGGGGCCAGCAGAAAATTATTTTGTTTACGATGAACCTTTTTTAACTTTTGGTAAACCTATCACAACAGTTTTACCTAATAGTGCCACATCTGGAGGCGTTTCAGTTCCCGGCCCATTTTATGGATTTGAAGGTTTTGTTTTACATGGGGTAGGTGACACCCCACCTCAAAATCAACCCTATATGGATTTAATGGGGTTGCATGTTAGAAGATTAGATCAAAATTTGAATGAAGTAGCTACATGGACAGTACAAGCTGCTACAGCAGATTATGGTAGTGTTCTAAAAAGTGTGTAAAGATATTTTGTTTTTTAATCATTTTCTAAATCAAATTTAATCATTTTTTTTGGTGTAGGCTCTACGTTCTAATTTTTTAATTTTTAATGAAGTTTTTACGGAATTAAAAAATTAAAAATTA
>CAMBRH010000302.1 GCA_945870115.1 Chitinophaga pinensis
CCTGGCTGATTTAATTCATGCTCAAGTAAAATACCTCTAATTAATTTGGCAACTTTTACATTGTCTTTTTGTTCAATTTTTCGGTAATTAATTGAATTTTCCATCCGCCAAAAGTAAAAATAATTATCGTTCAAATTAGTAAAATTGAATTCAAAAAAAATACAATTAAAAATTAAAATGATTTTTTTGATTCCTATAGAGTTTTTATCTTAATTCCTTCCACTATATTTTCGTTGTAAACGCTGCTTTTTCTTAACTTGTCTTTTCATTTTTTTATTACGCTTCTTATTTTTCTTAATGCTTTTTTTTGCCTGCGGTGATTGCCTGTCCCAATGTGCTTTTTGAGCCTCTTTTTGAGCTTTTTTGGCAATTTTTGCATCCGCTTTTCTTTTAGCATCAATTTGCTTTTGTGCATCTTCAACCGAACCAGCGGTTTGAGCATAAAACGAATTTGATATTAATAAAAAAATAGTTAAAAAAGAAAGAATAAATAAAAATTTTGAATTCATAGCTTTACAAAAAAAAATGGTTTCGCCAATATACTAAAATTTCTAAATTCTTTTGCTAAAATATTAATTTTAAACATAAAATAAAATCATTTGTTAATCGTTTAATATCAATGATATCTTTTTTTATAAAGTAAGTTTTCACAAAATATTTTACCCTATGATCCAAACAAAAATCATTCTCTTCACTTTTTTAGTCTTTTCAATTTTATCTTGTAAAAAAGATAAAGTCGAAGTAATAAATATTGATCAAGAAATGTTTAATTTATCTCAAGGAACAACAAATTTTACATTTTATAAAAAATCAAACGATCTGCTAGAAAAGGGCTCAGGAAGTGGGCATAATTATCCATTTTTAAAGACTAAATACAATCAAATTGCTTCAACTATGTTGGATTCAAATGGAAAAGTGAAAGAGAATGCTATTTTTCCTGAAGGATCATTAATTGTAAAAGAATTATACAATGATGAAACGACAATTGGTAGATTTGCGGTTTTATATAAAAAATCTGGAGATGAAAATGCAGATGCAAAAGGTTGGATTTGGGGGTATATTAATTCCGATAAATCTGTTGCTGTAGCGGCTTCTCAAAAGGGCGGTTCTTGTATTTCTTGTCATTCTCAATCGGGAAATATTGATTACATGTTAATGAATGCATTTCATCCCTAAAAATTTGTACCTTTGGTAAAAGTTTTAAAAAAAAATGTATTTAAAAATTATACTTATTCTTTTTCTAGGATTATTTTTTTCATGTAAGAAAAATAAATTAAATCCAGTTCCAAATACGCCATTTGATATTACGATTTATTTAAATTTACCAAGTTATAGTGCACTAGAATCTGTTGGTGGTTGGGCTTATATTGCTGGAGGTTCAAAAGGAATTGTCGTTTACCGAAAATCAGTAGATCAATTTGTGGCTTTTGACAGACATTCTCCAGCGGATGATGGAAATTGCGCAGAACCACTTACAACAAATGCCGATAATTTTTTGCAATTAGATGATGCTTGCACATATGCAGCATTTTCACTTTTTGATGGAAGTCCAATTTCTGGTTCAGATTTCGGTCTAAGACAATACCAAACTTTTTGGGACGGAGGATCTTCACTTAGAATTTATAATTAACTTATGATTAAACGATTTACCTTTTTGATTATACTTGTAGGAATTCAATTACCGTTTTTCGCTCAGCTTTCATGTAACGATATTTTTACAGATTCTGGAGGAGAAAATAATGGCTATGTTGATAATGAAAGTTACACAACAACCATTTGTCCTGGTACTTCTAATGAAGCTATTCAATTGGTTTTTTCCACTTTTATTACTGAAGGAGGTTATGATTTCCTGACGATTTATGACAATGACAATCCAAGTGGAATACCTTTGGGGATTTTTTCTGGAAATTTAGCTTTAGGCGCTTTTGTTGCTGAAAATACAAGTGGATGCTTAACCATTGTATTTACAAGTGATGGCTCAGTTACAGAAAGTGGCTGGATTGCACAAATAAATTGTATTCCCGAACCAACATGTTTGAAACCAACTGATTTAGCAGTTAATTTTTACAATTCAATGAGTTCAACCGTTTCTTGGAATTCTGCAGGAACTGAAACACAATGGTTAGTTGAATATGGAAATCAAGGTTTTCAGCACGGAAATGGAACGGAAATTTTAACTTCTTTAAATCCTTTTACAATTATTGGTTTAACAGAATTGACTAATTATGATGTTTATGTTCGTGCAAAATGCAATGCATTTGAGATTAGTAATTATTCAAATCCAATAAGTTTTAAAACGTCAATGACACCACTTTTACCTTTTATTTGTGGCAATAATTTTTCTGATAATGGTGGTCCAAATGGAAATTATTTAAATAGCACTAATGATACAATCACAATTTGTCCAGATAATTTAGGAGATGCCGTTTTCTTAAATTTTACTAGTTTTAATACTGAAGAACAATATGATTCTTTGACAATATACAATGGCGATTCTATTTCTGACAATATTTTAGGAGTATATTCTGGAATAAATTCTCCAGGCTTAGTAACTTCTCATGCTGAAAATGGTTGTTTGACCTTGGTTTTTAACAGTGATCAATCAATTCCAAGTGAAGGTTGGTTTGCAACTATTTCTTGCTCCCTTTCAACGGCGGTAGTAATATCTAATTTTAAAAATAAAATCGAGGTTTATCCAAATCCTTCAAAAGGCTTTTTTCATTTAAAAACATCTAAAAATTTCAACTTTTTACTCAAAAATCTTGAAGGAAAAGAATTATTTTTAAAACAAATAAAAACAGAGTCTGGCTTTGAACTTGATTTGACTTCTTATGAAAAAGGAATTTATTTTCTTAGCCTTGTAAATAATTCAGAAATGAGAACAATTACTATTATAAAAGATTAATTTATGGCATTAATTAAAAAATGTAGGGGTTTTGAACCAAAATTTGGAGCTGATTGTTGGTTTGCAGAAAATGCAACTTTAGTTGGTGATATTGAAATGGGAAATGAATGTTCAGTTTGGTTTTCAGCGGTTGTAAGAGGAGATGTTAATTCAATCAGAATGGGAAATCGCGTCAATATTCAAGATGGCGCTGTGATACATTGTACTTATGAAAAAACGAAAACCATTCTTGGAAACAATGTTTCGATTGGACACAATGCTTTGGTTCACGGTTGCACAGTGGAAGACAATGTTTTAATCGGAATGGGTTCAATTGTGATGGATGATTGTTACATCGAATCAAATTGCATCATTGCCGCTGGAGCAGTTTTATTGGAAGGAACTAGAGTTGAATCTTGGAGTATTTACGCAGGAATTCCAGCGAAAAAAGTAAAAACCTTAAGTCCAGAATTATTTGCTGGCGAAGTGCAAAGAATTGCCAATAATTATGTGAAATACGCGAGTTGGTTTAAAAATGAGTTATGAATTATGAGTGTTGAGTTATGAATAACGTAAACGCTCGTTTGAAACAAATTAAAGCTGCGATTTATCGTATCGCAATATGCCAAAAATAAAAAAAGTCAAGACAAAATTTCTTTTAACAAAAATTTTTCTCGAAAACAAAACTCAAGTCTTAACATCCTAAAATCCTGTAGTCCTAAAATCTAATTAATGAACGATATAAAAACAAATGAAGATGTAGCTTTTTTCGTAGAAGCTTTTTATTCAAAAGTATTAAAAAACGAAGAGTTAAAACCTTTTTTTGCACATATGGATTTTCAAGCACATTTACCAAAAATGATTCACTTTTGGGCATTTGTTCTTTTGGATGAACCGAATTACAAAACAAATGTGACGGAAAAACACATGAACATGCCTTTGAAAAAGGAAAATTTCGACACGTGGTTGCATCTTTTTAATCAAACGATAGATGAAAATTTTCTTGGTGAAAAAGCAGATATGGCCAAACAAAGAG
>CAMBRH010000303.1 GCA_945870115.1 Chitinophaga pinensis
GTAACCAATCCTGGAATGTTAAAAACCGAACCTGGCCATGTGTGACCTCCATTTTGAACTTTAAAAAGCTCAACTGAAGTATTTTCAGTTAAATTGTCATAAACATAATGTGTTACAGTTGAAAGATCAATGGTATTAATATTTGTAATATTTGTGATAGTTGGAACCGTTTCACATTGATTGTGATTCACCCAAAATTGCACCAAATTATCAATTCCTGTAGAAGTCAAAATTCCACCAGTTCCAGAATAACTAACTGTTGCATCATTTGTTCCGTGAATTTGCATTACTGGAACTTTTCGCGCTGGATCACAAAGACTTAAATGTTGGGAAATCATACTTCCAGTTACAGAAGCAATTGCAGCAAAACGATTACTCATAAAGCAGGCTAAATCGTAACTCATGAATCCACCATTACTCATTCCCGTGCTGTATATGCGATTTGTGTCAATTTCATAAATGGAAACCAAAGTGTCAATTAATTGAGAAACAAACTGATAATCATAATTTGAGGAATCAATTGTAGCAAATGAATTCCAAAATGTTCCCGAACCAGCGTCCAAACCTTGCGGATGAATTAGGATAAAATTCGCAGTATCAGCGATTCCTCTAAAATCTGCATAAAATTCTTGCTCAAGATTTGTAGAAGTATAACCGTGAAAATTAAAAATTAATGGAACTGCTTCATTTCCAGTATAAATTTGCGGAATATATATGCGATAAGATCTGCTTGTTCCGTTAATATTAATCGTTTTATCAAGAGTTGTTTGACCAAAAGATTTAAAGCAAATAGTTGCAATAAAAAGTGTTAATGAATATTTAAAGAGATTTTTCATAAAGTAAAGTTAATAAATTAAAATAAAGTGCCAAAAAATTCTTACTTTCGTTCAATGTTTTCAGATGAAATTTATATGCGTCGCAGCATCGAACTTGCGCAGTTAGGAATGCAAAATGTTGCACCAAATCCGATGGTTGGTTCTGTTATTGTTTTTGAAAATCAAATTATTGGGGAAGGTTATCATCAAAAATATGGTTTGGCTCATGCAGAAGTGAATGCAATTAACAATGTTAAACAAAAGGAATTGATTCCATTTTCGACGATTTATGTAAATTTAGAACCATGTGCACATCACGGAAAAACTCCTCCTTGTGTGGATTTAATCCTGAAAAATAATTTCAAAAGAGTCGTAATTGGTTCTAAAGATCCGTTTCATGAAGTAGCTGGAAAAGGAATTGAAAAATTGATTGATGCAGGAATTGAAACAAAAGTTGGCGTTTTAGAAAAAGAATGTTTGAATTTAAACAAACGTTTTTTTACTTTTCATCAAAAAGAAAGACCATATATCATTTTAAAATGGGCGCAAACAGCTGACGGATTTATCGATAAAGCACGAAATTCTGAATCAGAAATTGGAATAAATTGGATTAGTTCACCAGAAACTCAAACTTTGGTTCATCATTGGCGGAGTCAAGAGCAAGCTATTTTGGTTGGAAGAAAAACGGTAGAAACGGATAATCCAAGTTTGACTGTAAGAGAAATTGATGGGAAAAATCCAATCAGAATTGTGATTGATAGTCAATTGCAAATTTCACAAAGTGCGACTTTATTTTCTGATGGATTGGAAACAATTATTTTTAATCGTGTAAAAAATGGGAAAGAAAATAATATTTCTTTTGTGAAATTAGAATCAATCCATACAAAAAACATCTTAAAGGAATTGTATTTGCTTAATATTCAATCAGTTTTTGTTGAAGGAGGAAATAGAACCTTGCAACATTTTTTGGTAAACAATGTTTGGGACGAAGCGCGCGTTATTGTTGGTAAATCGATTTTTAAAGATGGAATTAAAGCACCAATCATTCAGGGTATTCCAAAATTTTACGAAGAATTTTCTAATGATAAAATTTACCACTACTTTCGCAAATGATTTATTTAATTTTAAGCATTTTATCTTCCTCATTTATTTTTGTAATTTTCAAATTATTTACAAAATACAAAATTGATACACTTCAAGCTATTGTTTTTAATTATGTCACAGCTTTTATTTTTGGTTTTGCACTATATGGAAAAGAATTAAAACCAGCGGTTTTTGAAAATTTATCTTGGGTACCTTTTGTCATTATTTGTGGAATTTTATTCATTGTTTCATTTTTAGTTGTTGGACTTAGTTCGCAGAAAAATGGTGTAGCAATTACTTCCGTAGCGATAAAAATGAGCATGGCAATTTCGATGATTTTAATGATAACTTGGTACGGAGAAGCTGTTTCATTTTTAAAAATTTTAGGAATTATTTTAGCTTTAATGGGAATTGTTTTCATGTCAATTTCCAAAAATAACGGTGTGAAAAAAGAGCAGAAAACAATCGTTTGGATGTTGGTTTTTCTTTTCATTGCAGGTGGAATTCTTGATTTTATTCTAAATTATGCTCAAAATAATGTACTTCAAGATTTGCCTCCTTCACTATTTAGTGCAATTGGATTTGGAATTTCTGGAATTATAGGATTAATAATCATGTTTTATTCATACATTCAGAAAACGAGAAAATTTGAGTTTAAAAATGTTGTTGCCGGTCTTGGATTAGGAATTCCTAATTTTTTCTCCATTTATTTAATCATGGAAACGTACAAAAATTTAGAGTGGTCTGATTCAACAATTTTGGCCGTAACAAATGTTTCCATAGTGATTTTTTCTGCGCTAACAGGTTTATTTATATTCAAAGAAAAATTAAATGGAATTAAAACCATTGGTTTAGTTGCTTCAATTCTTGCAATTGTTACATTTTATTTATCAAGTTTATAGTTAATGGAAAAGACAAATGTAATTTCAGAAGTTGAAAAATTGCTTCAATTAAAGCTTTTTTTAGCAAAAGAAAATTATGCTGAAGCAAATGAATCTGTTGTAAATGAAACTAAAGGTTCAGCAGGAGATAAGCATGAAACGGCTAGAGCAATGGCTCAAATTGAAGTCGAAAATGCTGGAAAAATCTTAAAAGAAGCAGAAAATAATTTAGATTTTTTCAAATCCATTCCAACAAACGCCTCGGAAAAAGCAAGTTTAGGTTCATTCATTAGAACTAATTTTGAAACGTTTTATATTTCCTTGGGTTTAGGGAAAATTAGTTTTTTGCAAGAAGCAGTTTTTTGTTTAAATTTGAATTCACCAATTGGTAAAAATTTAGTTGGTAAAAAGGTTGGAGACGAATTTATTTTTAACGATAAATCTTACCTTATTAAAGAGATATTATAAAATTCATAACTCATAACTCATAACTCATAACTCATAACTCATGACGATACATCCTTTAAACACAGGAAATTTCAAACTAGACGGAGGGGCAATGTTTGGTGTTGTTCCAAAAACATTATGGCAAAAAACAAATCCAGCTGACGAGAATAATATGTGTACTTGGTCAATGCGATGCATGTTGATTGAAGATGGAAATCGCTTGATTTTAATTGATGCAGGAATTGGCGACAAGCAATCTGAGAAGTTTTTCTCTCATTATTATATGACTGATACGACGACTTTAGAAATCAGTTTGAAAGAAAAAGGCTTTCATTTGGACGATATCACAGATGTTTTTTTTACGCATTTACATTTCGATCATTGTGGTGGAGCAATAAAATGGAACAAAGAACGAACGGGTTTTGAACCAGTTTTCAAAAATGCACATTATTGGAGTACTAAAAATCATTGGAAATGGGCTACGGAGCCAAATCCAAGGGAAAAAGCATCTTTTTTAAGTGAAAATATTCTTCCAATTCAAGAAAGCGGACAATTAAAATTTGTGGATCGCATTGGAACTTATACGGAAAATGTTTTCCCAAATTTTGATGTGTTTTTTGTTGATGGACATACAGAAAGTATGATGATTCCACACATTAAATACAAAGGAAAAACCATCGTTTTCATGG
>CAMBRH010000304.1 GCA_945870115.1 Chitinophaga pinensis
ACCTTTTTTTTATTCAGCTTTGCAAATCGCGTTAGATTCTTCTTTGTTAATTCAAATTGTTGTTTTGCAATTTCTATTTCTTTTTGATATTTCATAAAAATTCAAAATTTTTGGTAAATTTATAGCTTATTATTGTAAATAAGCCAAATAGTTGATGGAAAAATATGATCTAATTGTAATTGGTGCTGGTCCTGCTGGATATGCCGCAGCAATGCGTGGAGTTGATTTTGGAAAAAATGTTTGTTTAATCGAAAAAAATAAATTAGGCGGAACTGGATTGTATAATGGTGCTTTATCATCAAAAACAATGTGGGAACTTGCTCAAAAGATAAGTGATGTTAACGATACTATCGTTTCTATTGGGAAAGAACCATATGAAATTACTTGGGAACAAGTTCAAAAAACGATTGGAGAAGCTACTTTCGAAAGAAAATTTCAATATTCTTGTCACATTAAATTACTTCAAACCGAAACATTTAATACTCAATTTACTTTCGCTCGTGGAAGTGCATTTTTCTTGAGTGATCATGAAATTGAAGTGACAGATTCTGATGGAAAAAAGGAAATTATATTCGGAGAAAACATTGTAATTGCAACTGGCTCTAGACCAAGACTTTTACCAAATATATTAGTTGATGAAAAAAATATTTTAACGAGTGATGGAATTGAACATATAACAAATTTTCCTAAAAGTTTAGTTGTTGTTGGAGCTGGGGTAATTGGCTGTGAATATGCAACCATTTTTGCAAATTTCGGGAAAACAAAACTGTACATGATTGACCGTCAAGATCGTATATTGCCATTTGAAGATCCAGATGTTTCAAAATTGATAAGTGACAAAATGGAAGAAAAAGGAGTTGTAGTTCATCACAATGCAACTTTAGTCAGATTAGAACAAATAGACAATGAAATCGAATACGAATTATCATATCCAAATGGTGAAAATGAAATTATTAGAGTTGAAAAGGCATTACTTTCAGTTGGTAGAAAACCAAATGTAGAGAATTTAGGAATTGAAAATGCTGGTGTAAAAATGTCTGAAAGAGGCGTTCACATTGGCGATGATGATACGCAAACAAATATCCCCCACATTTATGCAGTTGGAGATGTTTCTGGAAAAATTGACCTAGTAAATATGGGTGAAATTGAAGGACGACATGCAGTAGAAAGAATATTCGGTAAAATTTCAGAAAGAATAAGTTATGACAATATTTGTACTATTATGTTCCTAAATCCAGAAGTTGCCGCTGTTGGTATGAATGAACAAGATTGTATCAAAAATAATATTCCTGTAAAAGTTGTAAAAATAGATTATTCAATTCTGGCAAGAGCAATTGCTATGAGAAAACCTGATGGATTTTTTAAAATAATTGTTACAAATGACAAAGAAATGAAAATTTTAGGAATGCGCGCGGTCGGAGAACATGCTTCTTCGACAATTCAAGCGGTTGGGCTTTTAATAAAAATGGATGTTGGCATCAAAGTTTTAGCGGAACTTGTTCATCCTCACCCATCTATCGTGGAAGGAATTCAAGAATGTGTTAGAATGCTGCTAAACAAATCTGTATTTAAATCATCGGTTTTCAAAGATAAATTATCTTGTTATTCCTTAGTTGACGGAGTAAAAATACCTTTGGAAAGACTGTAAAATAGACTTAAGACTAAGATACCGTAGACATAAGACTTAACATATTTTTTGGCTATAACAATCAAAGTCAATAAAAAAACAAACGACAAAAAAATGAATTCATTTGCACCATTAGCAGAGCGCATGCGTCCTTTAAAATTGGATGACTACATCGGTCAGTCTCATATTTTAGGGAAAGATAAGCCTTTGCGTAAATCAATGGAAAATGGAATGATTCCTTCTATGATTTTATGGGGACCACCAGGAGTTGGAAAAACTACTTTGGCTCATCTGATTGCTTTAGAATTGGATGTTAAAATGTATGTTCTTTCTGCAATCTCTTCTGGAGTAAAAGATGTCCGAGATGTAATTCAATCAGTTGAAAATCAAGGAATGTTCAATACAAAAAGGACAATTTTATTCATTGATGAAATTCACCGTTTTTCAAAAGCTCAACAAGATTCTTTGCTCGGCGCAGTTGAAAAAGGCACAATTACATTGATAGGTGCAACAACTGAAAATCCATCATTTGAAGTAATATCTGCTTTACTTTCTCGTTGTCAAGTTTTTACCTTAGAATCGCATACAAAAGAAGATTTAGAGAAATTATTAAAAAGAGCATTAGATCAGGATTCTGAATTAAAAAAATATAAAATTACTTTAAAAGAAAGCAATCAATTAATCGCATTATCTGGAGGTGATGCACGGAAATTATTGAATTTATTTGAGATTATTATTTCCATGCACAACGCAAAAGATAAATTAATAATTACAGATGAATTAGTCAAAAACTCTGCACAAAAAAGTGTTGCAATGTATGACAAAAATGGAGAAATGCATTACGACATCATTTCTGCATTTATAAAATCCATGCGAGGTAGCGACCCAAACGCAACTATTTACTGGCTTGCAAGACTAATTGAAGGAGGTGAAGAACCAAAATTTATAGCTAGAAGAATGTTGATTTTAGCTAGCGAAGATATTGGAATGGCAAATCCAACTGCGATGATTTTAGCAAATAATACATTTCAAGCTGTGACAACAATTGGTTGGCCAGAATCAAGAATTATTTTATCTCAATGTGCCATTTATTTAGCAACATCTCCAAAAGGAAATGCTTCTTATTTAGCAATTGATGAAGCACTTGAATTGGTGCGGAAAACTGGAGATTTACCAATTCCACTTCAACTTCGAAATGCTCCAACTAAACTTATGAAAGATCTTGGTTATGGAGATAATTATCAATATTCACATCAATTTCCAGGAAATTTTGTCCATCAAGAATTTATGCCTGATCAACTTTCAAAAACGAACTTTTTTCATCCAGGAACTAGTAAAAAAGAGCAAGAAATTGGAGAGCAAATACTAAAACTTTGGGAAGGGAAATATGAGATTTAATTGAAAAGTGAAAAGTGAAAAATTTGTTTCTAAATAAAACCTTAATTCTTAATTCTTAATTCTTAATTCTTAATTCTTAATTCTTAATTCTTAATTCTTAATTATTAATTCTTAATTCTTAATTCTTAATTCTTAATTCTTAATTCTTAATTCTTAATTCTTAATTCTTAATTCTTAATTCTTAATTCTTAATTCTTAATTCTTAATTCTTAATTCTATTATTCTTCCCAACTACTTCAAATTCAACTGAAATTGAAACTCCATTTTCATCAATTAGATTTAAAGTATGTTTTCCAACTTTTGGTTTTAGAGCCAAATGATGAATTTCTTGCGTTGAGCCAAGGTATTTTTCATCGAGGTGCCAAAATATTTTTGTTTCAGAATTTTTATGTGTTGCTTCAAAAATTGTTTCACCTAATTTTCCATCAATTTCAATTGGAATATAAATTTTCGCTTTATTCTTCGGATAAATAATTCCGAGTGATTTGTCTGCAATTTTATCCCAACATTCTGGTTTATATTCAGGTAAGGTTTTGTAATTTGGGTGTGAATTTTTATAAAATTTCTCAACTATTGAAGGTAAAACAAACCAAGATTCATGTTTCATATTTGCAACATCTTCACAATCACTATTTACCCGTTGATTTGTTTTTTTATTCAAATGAATAATCTGATGGTATGAACAAGCTTTTGAATTTAAACTAGTTTTTGGAATCCATTTCCTTGTAAGAGGCTGACATAAATTTGATGCTCTTTGTCCACTTTCATCACAAATTTTTACGAAAGACATCAATTCTTTAGGCATTTCAAACCAGCTTTTAGCCTTTTTTACTTGACGGAAAACATCAAACATCAAAGGCGCAGCAGCTTTAATTCCTGTTAATCCTGGT
>CAMBRH010000305.1 GCA_945870115.1 Chitinophaga pinensis
TAAACTATCTTTATCTCCTTTATTGTATATCGAAAATAAATACACAGTACTTTCTTGAATCCTTACAAAAGTCATAATTCTAGCTCCACCTGACCTTCCTTTTCCTTTTGATGAAATTGCTAAACGAATTTTATATATATCGTTACCAAGATTGATCCCAGAGGTTGGATTTTCACTTAAAAGTTCTCTAAGTTTGATTAATTCGTTTTTTAATGACGGGTATTTTTTAAGTAACTTTTTTACCTATTTCAAAAAGTTATCTGTAAGTTCAGTTTCATAAATCATTCAAAAAATCTTTAAAAGAAGTTGTTTTAAGTTTTCCTTTTTTAATCAAATCAACTTCAAGAAGTCCCGCCTGAATATTTTCTAAAACATTGTTTTTCTCCTCATTTTTTGCCTCAACTAATTTTTCTGTTGGTTTTAAAAATTTTAAAATAGAATCAATAATTGAATTGTCATCAATATTAGCTATCTGCGATATAATATTTAATTTTTTATGTTCAATTGATTGTGCTCTCATTTTTTCAGAATTAAATTTCAAATACAAATTTACAAAAAAATCCCCACGCTTTGCAACGCAGGGATTAAAAATTTATTATTTTTTTAAAATTTTAAGAACTCTTTTTAACTCATTAAACCAAACAAAAACTAAAGTAGGTAAAACAAAGATTGAAAGTTTATTAAATTCATAAGCTACTTTAAAATCAAAATGTATTAAATGTTGAATTGCTCGTGTAATTCCACAGCCTAAACACTCCAAGTTAAAAAACCATTTAGAAAGACAAATTGATTGCCCAGAATCAAAAAAATCTTTTGGGAGTATTAAAAATGTAACTGGAATTAAAAGCAGAAGCCAAAAATATATTTTTAAAACTATTCTCAATTAATCCTGGTATTCTCCATGTTTTGGTCTTAATGAACCTGTTAAAAGCATAATGCCATCAATCAACCATCCAATTCCACATAAACCAGCAGTTAATAAATATAAAATCCCCATTCCTACATGTCCTAGGTAAAATCTATGGACACCTATTATTCCTAGAAAAAACCAAAGTAATGCAGCAACCATTAAGCTTTTATTGGTTGATTTTTCATTATTTGTATTTACATTTACAGTAATATTATTTGAATCTGTTTTTGATTCTTCCATTATTGTTGAAGTCCCATTCGAATAATTTATTTTCAAAACTTCATTCTTGTTTTTTGAAATTGTTGGTCCATTTAAATTTGAACAATCTTTATATTTTATTTCACTTTGACCAATTTCTAAAACTTTTCCTTTTATTTCTTGGCCATTTCTTAAAATAATAACATCACATTCATCCGCCTTCATTTTAGGTAAAGTAGAGGATATAAAGGTTGTTTTATTTTCTGCTACTAATAAAGATTCATGTTGTTCCTCGTTTACAATAATAAAATCTTCATTTGAACAGGTAATATTTTCAATTTGAAATTTTTCAAGTTCCTTTTCTTCATTTTCAGATAAATCTAATTTTGATTGCTTACAGTCTATTTTTTTGTTCCATTTTATGTGATAACCAGGCAAATGAACACGTTTTTCAATTGAACATGATGTTAGAATTGAAGTTGTTAGCACTGCAAATATGAGTGCACTTTTAATAATATTGATTTTTTTCATAACTTGAATTTTATATGTTTCTACAAATATAAAATAAAAAACCACAACAGCACATATATGCTCTGAATATAAATTTGAAAGCACTTTACTTTCACTTTATGAATGAAGAAGATTTTATTAAAAATGTTGGTGAAAAAATCAAAGAAATAAGATTACTTCAGAATATAAAACAAATTGACTTAGCTTTTAAAGTTGGAATTGAAGATTCATCATTAAGAAGAATCGAATCAGGAAGAACCAATCCAACGCTTAAAACATTAATCAGAATTTCAATTGCTTTAGAAATCGATATTAAAGAATTGTTTTAAATCAAAAAATCCCCACGCTTTTCATCGTAGGGATAATCCTTTATTTTTAAAATTAGTTTATTTTCTTTCAATTTCCCAATCAATTGAATTATCAAGTTTCATTACAATTTTATTATCTTTAACTTTTTTTATATTTGATGTATGCGTTTGAGTTGTTGAATCTCCAAATCCATTAACATATTTTGTAGTCATACTGAAAACCTTATCTTTTATTGTGTATGTAAAATTACTAGTACTTACTTGATTGGTAATATAGGTTATTGTAGTAATTCCTTTACCATTTGTTTCTCCTTGTTTTACAAAATTTAATTCCCATTTTTCACCAGCAGCAATATTTACTGATCCTCCACTAAGTTTTGTTGTTTTCCAATCCCCCTCAAACGTGTTGTTAATTTTACTGTCTTTTTTACAAGAATACACTGCTAATAAGGCGAATACGATAATAATTTTCTTCATAATAGTATTTTTAAAAATTTTCATCAAATTTACAAAAAATATCCCCACGCTTTTCAACGTAGGGATTAATAAAAAATTGTAAATTGAATTTTTACAAAAATTTCGAGGCGAAAGAGAAAATGTTTTTTGAGTTAGCTTTGGCTAATGATAAAAACATTTTAGAACTTCAACGAAGAAATTTGAAGTAAAAAACTATTTAACCATTACTTTTGGTGCAGCTGCCAAAATATCCGCCGAAGTCTCAGAAGCATATTGCTCGAAATTCTTAACAAATTGTCCAGCTAAATTATTTGCTGTTTCATCATAAGCTGATTTATCAGCCCAAGTTCCACGAGGATTTAAAATTTCTGTTGGAACATTTTCACAAGAAGTTGGGATTTGTAAATCAAAAATTGGTAAATTTTCGAAAGTTACATTGTCCAATTTTCCTTCTAAAGCCGCAGTAATCATGGCACGTGTGTAAGATAATTTCATACGACTTCCAACGCCATAAGAACCACCAGACCAACCAGTATTGATTAACCAAACTTTGATGTTTGTTCCTTCCAATTTATCACCTAACAATTTAGCGTATTTCGCTGGATGTAAAGGTAAAAATGCTTTTCCAAAACAAGCTGAGAAAGTTGTTGTTGGTTCTGTAATTCCCATTTCAGTTCCTGCAACTTTTGCTGTGTAACCAGACATAAAGTGGTACATTGCTTGCTCTTTCGTTAATTTTGAAATTGGAGGCAATACACCAAAAGCATCTGCTGTTAAGAAAAATATATTTTTTGGTGAACTTCCGATTGAAGGCTCAGCAATGTTGTCAATAAAATCGATTGGATATGAAACACGTGTGTTTTCAGTTATTGAATTGTCAGTGTAATCTGGAGTTGAAGTTCCATCAACAAAACCAATATTTTCTAAAATTGCACCAAATTTAATAGCATTAAAAATTTGTGGTTCTTTTTCCTCAGATAAATCTATTGTCTTTGCGTAACATCCACCTTCAAAATTGAAAACTGAATCGTCTGACCAGCCATGCTCATCATCACCAATTAAGTGACGATCTGGGTCTGAAGATAAAGTAGTTTTTCCTGTTCCTGATAAACCAAAGAAAATTGCAGTATCGCCATCTTGTCCAATATTAGCTGAACAGTGCATTGATAAAACATTTTTTTCGTGAGGCAATAAGTAATTTAATACAGAGAAAATTCCTTTTTTGATTTCGCCTGTATAACCAGTTCCACCAATTAAAATCATTTTACGCGTAAAATTCAAAATTGCAAAATTGTGTTGACGTGTTCCATCTACTGCTGGATCTGCTTTAAATCCTGGAGCGCAAACAATATTCCATTCAGGTAAAAAATCTTCAATTTCTTCATCTGTTGGACGCAAAAACATGTTGTAAGCAAACATATTTGACCAAGAAAATTCCGTAACAACTCTTAAATTTAAACGGAAATCATCGTTTGCACAAGCGTAAGCATCTCTCACATA
>CAMBRH010000306.1 GCA_945870115.1 Chitinophaga pinensis
AATTTTAGACGAATCTGATTCAGCTTTAGAAAAGCAAGAAAAATTAGTAGAAATCGAAAAAGCAATCTTAGAAATTGGAAAACAATGTCAAGAAATTTTGAAATTATTCTACGGAAAAAACCTAAGTATGGAACTCATCGCTCAAAAAGTTGGATTGAGAAATGAAAAAGTCGCCAAAGTTCAAAAATATAGGTGTTTGAATAAGGTGAAATTAATTATGAATTATGAGTTATGAATTATGAGTTTTTGAAATCACACTAAAATATTTATTCAAACCAACAGAATAAAAGCTAGTAAACTAATCGCTAAAAGCTAACAAGCTAAGTACTAGTAAACTAAGCGCTAAAAGCTAAAAAACTAAAAAAATGGACCCAGAAATAACAAAAATAATCGAACAATATTTAAACGGAGAACTTTCATCAAGCGATAAAATTGCTTTTGAAAAACGTTTATCAGAAAATGAATCCTTGCGGAAAGAATTAGATTTTCACAAAAATATTCACGAAGCAGCAAAACGTCTTTCCTTACGTTCAGAGATTTCACAAGCTGGAAAAAAATACCATTTCGTGAAAAATTTAATCATTTCAGGGGTTGTTGTTTTGACAATTGCACTTGGATCAGCAATTTTTTATGTAATTAACAGAAATTCTAAAGAAAAAGAAAATGTTGAATTAGTTGTTGAAAATGAATTGATTAAAGCATTAGATTTAGAAAGACCAATTGAACATTTAGAAACTCAATATTTTGAGTGGAATGGTTTAGATTCTGTTTTTGTTTCTAAAAATGGTGTTTTACTGTCCGTTCCGAATGATGCTTTTTTGCAAAATGGAAATGTGTATAAAGGAAAAGTGATTTTGCAATATCAAGAAGCTTTGGATGTTGAAAGCATTGTGAAAATCGGACTTTCGACGATGTCTGGAGATAAATTACTCGAAACACAAGGAATGTTTGGCGTTCAAGCTTTTTCAAGTGATAAAAAACGTTTGCAAATTAACCCAAAAACTGGAATTTATGTGCAAAGTCCGGTGGATGAACTCAAAAAAGGAATGTTACTTTTTGAAGGAAAAACAAACAAAGAAGGAATAATCGATTGGCAAAATCCGAAAAAACTCGAGAAAATGCCAACTTCTGTTGATATGGCAAAGTTGAACTTTTACCCACCAAATTATGAAAAAACGCTCAATGAAATGAAGTTGAGAAAAGACAAAAAATACCGTGATAGCTTGTATTTGAGTATGGAAGAGTTTGTGGAGGATGAAAATGGAGAATCGTTGTTTAACAATAAATGTATGGTATGTCACAGCTTAAAAAAAAATTCAACTGGACCAAATTTATTTAATGTAAGACAGAAATGGAATAAAAATGTTAAAATACCAAATTTACTAAACGAATATATTAGAAATTGGGTTGAAGCAACTTCAAAAGATAAATATGTTGAAAAAGTAAATGCTCAAACTCCAATCGCTCATAATAATTTCCCAGATTTGAATGATTCAAAAATTAATGAAATTTTTGATTACATTGATGGACATTCAGATACGATTGTTTCAGAAAGTAAGAAAGAAACAGTCGATAAAATTATTTCAGAAAATAATGGAGGAACAGTTGATAAAATTCACCAAGGAAATTTAGTCTTTAAAGATTCGCAAGGAAATGATTGGAATTTTAAAGTTACAAAAATAGATGAATTTGATATAGAAATTGAAATTGAGGCTGATATCAAATTAAATTTAATATTTTATGATGGAAAGGACAGGCACATTGAAGTTAAATCAACCGCTAAAGCTCGTCCATCAAAATTATATTCGATTATTAATAATGAATTAGACTTTACTGAAAATGTAAAAAAAGGATTAGAAAAACACAAAAAAACATTAGATGTGAAGCGCATGAGCAACATTAGCACCTTATTAAATTTTGACATTAAATATGAAGTTTGGGTGCCAGGTGATGCTCGAAAATATTATTATACAGTAAATGACATTAAAATTTTAGTTGATAAGGATTATTCTAATATCGAAGCAGATAATAATTCAACTGAATCTAAAAACATTCCTCCATCAAAAGTACTTGCTTTTTGGAAACCACAATTCAACAATACAAATTTGGCAACACGCGAATTTGAAAAGCGAATGGTTTTTATTCATAAAACGTGTAACAATAAAGTGTTGGAAGTTTACACCAAGAATTTGGATAAATCTTTGTCAGAATGCGATAAGATTGTTGTTAAAATGGGTTATCCAGAGTTTGAAGAATTTTCTAATGAAAACTTAGCTATAGTTAATCCTACAAATCCACATTTGAAGAATTTGTCAGAATTTTATGAGAAAGTAAGTTCCGATTTGCGCAAAGAATTTAAAGATTTACAACACATTCGCTTACAAAAAGAATCTGAATATGATGAAAATGTAAAAAATGTCAGAAATGAAAGCGATAAACGTAATAGTTTACGTTCTGCTAAAAATCAAAGTGAAGAAATTGAATTAAATATGGAAAGTGTTTACAAACAATTGGGTAAAAAACGACCAGGATATAGAACGCTTTCAAAATCTGTTGGTTTTACAATTACTTCAAATGCAGCAATTCATAATATTGATAGATTTGTGAGACAGCAAACAACAAAACGAGAAACTGGAATTTTTTATGACAAAGACACAAAGAAAACGGCCAAACTTTCCTATGAAAAAATGGAAATTCAAGTTGCAAATCATTCAACTTATGAACGAATTTACGTTTATTTATTTCCAAATAAATTGAGTTCTTTTCAACGAATTTCGGGAAGTTTAGGTAAATTTTCCTATTCTTTAAATCAAGAATTTGTTTATGACATAGCAATTGTTGCTTTTAAAAACGATGGCTATTATTTCTACGCAAAGAAATTCATAAAAGGAGAAAATATGGGTTCCGTTTCTTTAGAAAAAGTTAGCGAAGAAAAATTAGATGCTTCTTTACAACAATTAAATTCAAGCTTTGGAACCAAAAAAGAAGAAATTTCTTCTGAAATAAAGTGGATTCTCAAAGAACAAGAAAATTATGTAGTGCAGAAAAACAGAAGAGATATGAATGCTTTTAGGAGAAAGATTTATGGAGTTGTTTTTCCTTGCGGTGGTGGAGGAGAAGCAATAGATTATGAAGGAGTTGTTGAACCAGATATTGAAATTAAACCTAAGTAAGAAAGCTCCAAGGTAGTTGAAGGAGCAGCTTATTTTGATTTTAAAGAAAAAAAAAGAGGCATTCAGTTTTGAATGCCTCTTCAAATAAGAAATTAAAATAATTATTTAGGCTCAAAAGTTGATTTGTCACCATCACTGTCTGTCCACTCTAATTTATCTTTTTCATAAGTATTAATTGTTACAATTTCAGTATCAGAGATACCATCAATAGTAGAAACAATTGTCATTTTATCTTCAACTAATGTGTAAGTAAAAGGAATTGATATAATAGAATAAGACATAGTACCTGTTCCACCTTTTTTATCTTTAGAAAAAGTAATAGTAGATTGTTCGTCAGCAGGAACTGCTACACCGTTGTAAGAAACTTCTTTCCATGATCCATCAATTCTTCTGTTAATCTTTTTTTCTTTTGAACAAGAACTTGATACTAATACTGTTACTGCAAGTAACGCAAATAATAATTTTTTCATAATTTTTTAAATAATTAAAGTTAATATTGTGCGAATATAAGTAATAATTATTTTAATCAAATTAACTTTTTAATAAAAAATAATTAAATTTTATTCATCATCCAAATTTTCACGTAATTTTTGACGCAATTGCCTTACGTAAGTTTCCAATATAAATTTGTAATAGTTTGGTGTACTCTTAGTTATACATTTTGTGTATTGTTTCAAACGGTATTCGATGTGTTCTT
>CAMBRH010000307.1 GCA_945870115.1 Chitinophaga pinensis
ATATGCTCTAAAATATCTTTTTTCGTAACTCTTCCATCTTGACCTGAGCCTGAAATAGAATCTAGTTCAGCAGAATTAATCCCTTCTTTATCAGCAATACTTCTTACCAATGGAGAATAAAATTTATTGGAAGAATTTGAATTGTTTACTACTTGAGGAGCATGTCCATTAGAACTTGAAACAGTTTCAACCTTCACTTCAACAACTGCTGCAACTTCTTCAGTTACGGGTTTAGAATCTTCACTTAATGTTCCATCAGTTGAAATAATTGCAATCACATCTCCAACTTGAGCAACTTGATCTTTTTCAAAAAATCTTTTCACTAACACTCCTTGAGCTTCAGAAGGAAGTTCGTTGTCAACTTTATCTGTTGCAACTTCAACTAATGCTTCGTCCATTTCAACTGTTTCACCAATGTTTTTTAACCAATTAGTAATTATTGCTTCTGTTACGCTTTCTCCCATTTTAGGAAGTCTAATTTCAATTTGTGCCATTTTTTAGATAGAATTTTCAAAAATAATTACGCAAAAGTAAGGAAAATTTTCTGATTTATGGTGCTATCTATCTAATTTTTTCCAAGCTTTTTGCAGAATCTCAAAATCCTTGAAAATACTGTAATCACGTGCATAAATTAAATTCAATTTTGCAATTACTTGTTCATCTGTGAACTTCAAACTGTCAAAAGGCGTTAAAATTCCTTTTTTAATTTTAGGAAGTTGCTCTCTTTCAGTGTTATTAGTCAAAAAATAACCAATTAAAGTTCTTCTACCGATGAGACAAAAAAACATATTTTTTAAGAAATTAAGTTTATATTTAAAAAGCCATATAAAAATTGGAAATAATATAATATAAGAAAGGGAAATTAAAAAATCAAAACTTCTTTTTAAACGCTGTTTGGATTTTTTTGAAATTTCATTCACATCAAATATATATAAATCTCCAGCGGAATTAATAGAATTACTGCCTATTAAGAATAAACTTTCTGGTTGCGCAATTTTAAAGTCTAATTTATTATCACCTAATATTGACATCCACTTTATTATTTCTTGAGCGCTAACATCTTTTGCGCAAAATATAATTTCGTCAATGGCTAAAGTATTTATAAACTGATCCAACTGTGAAATAATTCCAATTTGATTTTCCGATTTTTCTTCAGTTTGAGAAACTAAATGAATAAAATCAATCTTAGAATTAATTAATTTCAACATATTTTTCACCCTATCTGCTTCAACTTCAGAACCAACGATAAGGAAGTTTGAATTTGTTTTTGCATTTAGCTTAAATTTCTTTTTTACCACAAAATGCAAATAAATTCGTGAAATATAATAATATGAAATTACCCACCCTGTTCCAATTAAAATAAATAAACGTGAGAATTGATAATCTTTTGGCAACAAGGCATAAATTATCAAAATAAAAAGTGTTCCTAATATAGAACCGAAAATACTTCTTTTTAATTTTTGAGGAAAGTCATACATTCCGGCAAAAACGTTAGATAAAAACCAACTAAAAGTATAGGCAGGAATTGCAATTTGAAGAATTTTTTGAGGAAACTCAATGTTATCAACTTTCCAATATCTAGTCAATAAAAACAATCCAGCCAAAACAAACAATATATCGACAACAGGTAAAAAAGCTTTTTTAATAAACCTTGAAAAAATGGCTAAACTTGCTCTAAAATAAACGGCGATATTTATTAAGATTGAGAATAAATTTGCATTCTTTTTACTAAAGTGTTTTTGAGCAAAAATTACCATTGCCCTGTAGAATACAAATACGTAATTCACCGAACTTTTTTTGGTACTTTCACCTTTATAATGAATAATTCTCGTTTCTGGAAAATAGTAATTTTTGTATCCTCCTAGTTTAATTCTGTAGGATAAATCGATGTCTTCACCATACATAAAAAAAGCTTCATCAAGCAAACCAATTTTATCTAAAGTTTCTTTTCTAAGTAGCATAAAAGCACCACTTAATACATCAATTTCGTGCGTTTTAAATTCAGACAGATAACCCAAATGATATTTTCCAAACAATTTTGATTTAGGAAACAAAGCTGAAAGACCGAAAATTTTAAAAAAAGCAACGCTAGGTGTTGGCAAACCACGTTTAGATTCTGGAAGAAATTTACCTTTACCATCAAGCATTCGAACGCCTAATCCTCCTGCTTTTGGGTTTTCATCCATAAATTTTACAACCTTTTCAAATGTATCTTCTTCAACAACCGTATCTGGATTTAACAATAAAACATATTTTCCATTTGAGATTTCAATTGCTTGATTATTTGCTTTTGAAAATCCAACATTTTTTTTATTCTCAATCAAAATTACACCAGGGAACTTGACTTTTACCATATCATTAGATCCATCGATTGAATTATTGTCCACAACAAAAATTTCACCTATTAAATTTTGCAAAGCTTTTTCACAGGAATTTAAGCATTGTTCCAAAAAGTATTCAACGTTGTAGTTGACAATTATAATCGATATTTGAACTTGATTAGTTATGGTTATGAGTTATGAATTAAAAATGTAGAATTAAAAGTGAAGAATTAAAAATTAAAAGAGAAAAATAGTGTTGACAAAAATAAATTTGCATCTAAATAAAATCAAAGTCTTGTAGTCTCTTGTCTTAAGTCTTAAAGTCTATTTAACCGCTATACAAGAAATTTCAACTGAAACATCCATCGGAAGTTTACTTACTTGCACTGTTTCTCTTGCTGGTGGATTTTGATTAAAATAAGTCGCATAAATTGTATTTACAGCAACGAAATCATTTAAGTCTTTTAAAAAAATAGAACATTTTACCACATCCGAATAATTCATTCCAGCTTCATTTAATAATTTTCCAATATTTTCTAATACTTGTTTACACGAATTTTCAATGGAATCATTTACTAATTTTCCAGTATTAGGATTTAAAGGTATTTGCCCGCTTACAAATAGCGTATCATTCACTAAAACGGCTTGACTATAAGGACCAATTGGAGCTGGTGCTCCCGGAATTTGAATTATTTTCTTCATTTTTTGACATTAATATGATGCAAGTTTAGTAATTTTAACGAAAAAAAGCAGTGAAAATTTTAGTTATTGATAATTTTGATTCATTTACGTATAATTTAGTTCATTATTTGGAGGCGCTAAATTGTGAAATAACAGTGATGAGAAATTCAGAAATTGATTTTCCTTTAATTTCTAAATTTGATAAAATAATTCTTTCGCCTGGACCAGGTTTGCCAAAAGATTCTGGCGAACTACTTAAATTAATTGATTTTTTTTACACTCAAAAACCAATTTTAGGAGTTTGTTTAGGAATGCAAGCATTGGCCTACTTCTTTGACGAAAATTTATATAATTTGAACGAAGTTAAACATGGAGTTCAAGAAAAAATTCTAATAAATAATGATTCAAAATTATTCAATGGAATACCTTTAGAAATCAATGTCGGTTTATATCACAGTTGGGCTGTAAAATTGAATTCCACAGGGAATTTTATTGAAATTGCTAAAAGTGCATCAGAAGTTATAATGGCTATCGAACATAAAAAATTTCCGCTTTTTGGTGTACAATTTCACCCAGAATCTATTTTAAGTGATTTTGGTAAAGAAATTTTATCTAACTTCGTTAAAAATTAACTTAAACTAAAAAATTATGAAAATAGCTGTAAATATTATTGGGATTGTTTTTTCAATCATTTTTTTAATCGTAATTGCTTATTATATAGGTGAAGTTTCAGATGCACGCATGCAATCGATTTTTTCTTCTTATTCTGCAAGTGATTCTTACTATTCAAGTTACACCCCTTATTCCTATAGTTCTGACTCTTACAGTTCTATCACTGAAGAAGGTGGTATCGTTTCAATG
>CAMBRH010000308.1 GCA_945870115.1 Chitinophaga pinensis
CTTTAGCTAAATTGAGCAATCCAAATATTGCTGATGCTGAATTAGACGCAATTGATGAGGAAACAAATGAAACAATTAACTTTGATGCACTTGTTTTCCCGAATCCATATATCAATAACTTTAGTGTAAGATTAACATCTGAAAATGATGAAGACATTAATGTTAAAGTAACAGATGTAACTGGAAAACTAATTGAAAACGTAACAATTCAAGCGGATAAAATTACTGAATTGAGTTTAGGAGAAAATTACCAAATGGGAATGTATCACGTTACAATCACACAAGGAACTTCAACTAAATTATTGAAAGTGATTAAAAACTAAAGAAAAAGTTTAACACAAATAAAAATCCCTTGGAAGAAATTTCAAGGGATTTTTTTTTAATCAATTAAAAAATAATGTTGCAAATAGAAGCAACAAAAAAATCAATTTAAATAATAAATTAAAACACATCCTATGGGAAAAAAGTCATTTCCTATGAGGGATTGCAAGGTTAATAATATTTTAATATTTTGATAACTTCTATTTTTAAATTCAAATTTTTAAATTCTCTACTTTTGTTGACATTTAAAATTAAATTATGAAAAAAAATAGTTATAATCTACTTCTACTTTCTTTTTTTACACTTTGTTTTAGCTTCAATTCTTTTGCTGTTACTTATTATTCAGAAGGAAGTTTAGTTCCAAACACTTTAGCAAATTGGAACTCTAACCGAGATGGAAGTTCTGGTGCAACACCTGGAAGTTTTACCGCTGGAGATATTTTTGCAATTCAAAGTGGTCATTCAATGACAACATCTGCTGTTTGGTCAATTTCAGGTACTGGATCAAAACTTCAAATTGAAAATGGAGGAACTTTGACTGCAACTTCTGCCATTACTCTAGCATCTGCTACAACTTTTCAAATTGATGGAGGTGGAACATATAAACATCAAAATACTACTGCTTACGGTTCAACAATATTTCAAGGAACTGAATCTTTTGCAGCTACAAGTAATTTTGAAGTAATTAATTCTGGTGCCACATTTGTAGCGCCTAGTGCACCTGGTTTTGGTAATTATATTTGGAATTTTGCAACACAAGCTGCGGCATTTAATTGCATAGGCTTATTAACTTCTATACAAGGAGATTTTAAAATTTTATCAACAAATGGTTTGGATTTGAGACTAGTAGCTAATTCACCTGCAACGACTTCACTTCTTATTGGTGGAAATTTAGAAATATCTGGTACAGCCGTATTAAATTTTACAAGCGGAAGTGCTGCTCCAACTATTAATCTTGCAGGTAATTTTTTACAATCTGGAACATCTGTTGTAAAAACTACGGGTGCAGGAGTTGCCACTTTTAACTTTACGGGCGTAAATCAAACATTTAACCAAGTTGGGACTTTAACAAGTACTAACATTAACTGGAATGTAAATTCTCCTGCCTCCCTAACTTTAATGAATAATTTGCCTGTTGCAGCTTCAAGAACCCTAACAGTTGCTTCAGGAGCAACTTTAAATTGCGGTACTAATTTAGTCTCTGGTGCGGGATCTTTTGTATTGTCTTCAGGAGGTAATTTAGGAATTGGTTCAAGTGCTGGAATTACTGCTGCTCCAGCTATCATGACTGGTAACATTCAAACTACGTCTGTTAGAACATTTAGTACTGGAGCAAATTATAACTATAACGGTAGTTTAAATCAAGTTACAGGAACTGGACTTCCAGCAACAGTTAATAATCTAGTAATCAATAATTCTGCTACGTCCGTAACACTAAACTCCTCAGTTGTAGTAAATGGCGCATTAACTTTTACTGCTGGAACTTTCATTTTAGATATAAACACCTTGAATTATCAGGGAACAAATTTAACAAGGACATCAGGAATAATTGATGTGACCAACACCAGTGCAAATTTAACTTTTGGAACCAATGCTGGGTCTTTAACATTACCAACTGGCTTAATTGTTTCAAATTCCATAAGTAACTTGACTATAAATCGTGCTGGAGGCGTTACATTAGGCGAAGCAGTTGATATTTCTGGAACATTAACTTTAACAGCTGGAATTTTCACTTCAACTTCTTCTAATTTATTGTCATTAAATTCGACAGGAACTTTAAGTGGTGGAGGTCCGACCACATATATTGATGGTCCATTTAAGAGAACTTTTAGTATTTCAGGTACGTATTTATTCCCAGTTGGAAAAACAGGAACTTATTTACCATACACTTTAACAACAACAGCAAGTTCAAATGCAGAAATTAAGGCAGAAGCTTTCACAGCAGCAACTGGAGGTTCAAATAGTGTTTATGTGAATTCTAAAAGTAATACAGAATATTGGAGAGCTGATTTAGTTTCAGGTACTTTTTCAGGGAATGTGAGTTTGACAAGATCAGCTGCCTTAGGAACTTTTGATGTGGTTGCTAAATCTGAATCATTAACAGGAGAATACGACAACATTGGAGGAACAGTTTCGGGAACATCTATTAATACTTCAGAAATTTTTTCTACAATTAGCCCAAGTTATTTTGTTATGGCTGAGAAGACAAATTCATGTCCTAAATTTAATACAATAGCTCCAAGTTCCGTGCAAACTTTGTGCGAAAACACAAGCTCAACGGGATTAAATGCAGGAGTTCAAAATTATGTTGGAAATGGAACTCCAACGACTCAATACCAATGGTATTCAAATACAAGTAATTCGAATACTATAGCTGGAGCAACATTGATTTCGGGTGAAACAACTAATACATTTACACCACCAACATCAGCTCCAGGTTCATTATTTTATTTTTATGTTGGTTATGCAACTGATAATGGCTGCTCTCAAACTAATTCTGATCAAATATTAGCAAGTAATGTGGTTCAAGTTACAGTTAATCCAAACTTGACAGCAGGTGTTTCAATTACTTCTGATGATTTAGACGATATCTTTTGTGCAGGAACAATCGTAACTTTCACAGCTACTCCAACAAATGGTGGAACACCAACTTACCAATGGAAAATCGGTGCAACGAATGCAGGAACAAATTCCCCAACATTTACAACAAGTGCTTTAACAAATGGAGATATAGTAACAGTTGAAATGGTTTCGAATGCAACTTGTGCAACTGGTTCACCAGCTACATCAAATGGAATTACAAATACTGTGAATCCAAATTTACCAGTAAGTGTTTCAATTACTTCTGATGATTTGGACGATATCTTTTGTGCAGGAACAAACGTAACTTTTACAGCTACCCCTACAAATGGCGGAACACCAACTTACCAATGGAAAATCGGTGCAACGAATGCAGGAACAAATTCTCCAACATTTACTACAAGTGCTTTAACAACTGGAGATATAGTAACAGTTGAAATGACTTCGAATGCAACTTGTGCAACTGGTTCACCAGCCACATCAAATGGAATCACAAATACTGTAAATCCAATCTTAACACCAAGTGTTATTATCTCTTCAGATGACGCTGATAACATTATCAGTCCAAGTACTTTAGTAACTTACACTGCAACTCCTACGAATGAAGGAGCTACGCCAAGCTACCAATGGAAATTGAATGGTGGAAATGTTGGAACAGATTCTCCAATATATACAAATTCAACTTTAAACAATAATGATGTTGTTTCATGTGTGATGACAACAAGTTATTCTTGTCCAAGTTCACCAACAGCAACAAGTAACGCTATCACAATGACTGTTAATAATGCAATTTCAAATATTGCTACACCATTTTGTGGACTTACTTTAGTTGACAATTCAACTGATATTTATTCTGATGCAATTGCTGGAGCTTCAATTTACGAGTATAGATTAGTAAATGGTGCAGTTACTTTAACAA
>CAMBRH010000309.1 GCA_945870115.1 Chitinophaga pinensis
GCTGAAGTCCGCTTCACTTAATTATAACAAAAATATAGAAATAAAATGAAAAAGAAGGTGTATAACTATTTTAGTTTTGAAAAAATGAACTGTATAGTTATTTTAGTGAAATATTTAAAAACTGTATAGTTTTTTTAGTAAAGGACACTTCTCGTACATCAACAATGATTGCACCATTTTTTATCCATTCTTGAGTAGTTGTTGGGCAAATTTCTTTTACTAAAGTTTGATTTTCCATGATTTTTATTTTTTTAAAAATTCTATTATTTCTCCAATTGTTGCAACTCGTCCTTTAATAACGGCAACATTGTCAACCATCAAAACTGGAGTTGTCAAGACACTGTATTTCATCATTTCTTCGATGTCCTCAATTTTTTCGACATTTGCTTCAATTCCTGATTGTTTGATTGCTTCTAAAACATGGTCGAAAGTTGTTTTACATTTTGAACAACCTGGACCTAATACTTTTATGTTTTTCATGTTATTATAGTTTAAAACGTTATCCTTATTCGTAAATATACGAATAATATTTATCTTCTAATCTTTAAAATAAAATTAATCGCTTAATAATTTGTTAATTAATTCTTTTGCTAACTTCCAGTTTTCTTTATTGATACAATATTTCACATTCGGACCTTCAATATTTCCTTGAATCAAACCTGCATCTTTTAGTTCGTTAAGATGTTGAGAAAGTGTAGATTTAGCAATTGGGAGTTCATCTGCCATATCGCCATGAAAACAGCAAGATTGAGAATTTAAGAGTTGTAAAATGGCAATTCGAACAGGATTAGATAAAGCTTTTGAAAAACGAGCAGTCAATTCTTGCTCTATCGAGAAATAAGATGTATTTGTGTTTTTTGGCATTTGAAATAATTATTCATTCGTAAATATACGAATTAGTTTTTATATAACTTCCTCTTTAGCCAAAAAGCAACATTTACCATGATTATTAAAGCTGGAACTTCCACCAAAGGACCAATAACTCCTGCAAAAGCTTGACCAGAATTAATTCCAAAAACGCCAATCGAAACTGCAATTGCTAATTCAAAGTTATTTCCTGAAGCTGTAAAAGATAAGGCTGCGTTGTCAGAATAATCTGCTCCAGCCCATTTTCCGAGTAAAAACATGATGAAAAACATTAAAGCAAAGAAAATCACCAAAGGAATAGCAATTTTAACGACATCCATTGGAATTGTTACGATTAATTGACCTTTCAAACTAAACATCACAACAATTGTAAGCAACAAAGCAATTAAGGTAATTGGCGAAATTTTTGGAATGAATTTTTTAGTAAACCATTCTTCACCTTTTAGTTTTACCAGTAAAAATCGACTTAAAACTGCCAAAGTAAATGGAATTCCAAGATAAATCCCTACAGTTTGAGCAATTTCAGCTATGGTTATATCAATTGCCAAACCTTTAATTCCGAATAATGGTAGCATAATTTCTAAGTAGAAATAGGCATATAAACTAAAAAACGCAACTTGCAAAATACTATTGATTCCAACTAATCCTGCGACTAATTCTCTATTTCCTTGCGCAAGTTCATTCCATACAATAACCATTGCAATGCATGGAGCCAAGCCAATCACAATCAATCCTGTCATGTATTCTGGATAATCTTTTAAGAAGAAAACTGCCAAGGAAAACATTAAAAATGGGCCAACAATCCAAGTTACAAAAAATGAAATGAGTAATAATTTTGGTTTTGCCATTACTGCTGGAATTTTTGAAAATTTCACCTTTGTTAAAGGTGGATACATCATTAAAATCAGACCTATTGCGAGTGGAATATTTGTTGTTCCATTTGAAAAAGAATTGATAAAATCATCTGATTCAGGAATAAAATATCCAATGGCTATTCCCAGTCCCATTGCTAAAAAGATCCATAATGTTAAAAAGCGATCTAAAAAACTTAGTTTTTTTCTTTCTGCTACTGGTGTACAATTATTTGCTATCATTTATTTTATTTTTGAAAAAACATAAAAAGTCTCTCGTGCAATTTGTCTGCAACGTTCATCGTATTTCTCATCTTGTAAATTTGTGTTATCAAATGCTTTTGGGTCAACATAAGTTGTCGCAATTCGCAATTCAACTCCTGGGATGAAAGGGCAGTTTTCTTCTGCATCGCCGCAGGTCATGATTGCAGCAAACTCTTTTTCAGGATTTTGAGAATGGTCATAAACTTTTGAAAAACAAACACTTGGTTTTTGATTGTCAGTATAAAAAACATGATAAATCGGGTTTTCAGTTTTGTCTATTTGTTCAATTTGAAAACCAATTCTTTTTAAGGAATTAATGGCATTGATATTAAAAGTAGTTGCTTCTGTACCTCCTGAAAATGTGTTTACTTTTGAAATATTATAAAAATCTGCTGCAACATGTGCCCAAATTTGTCCAAAATGGCTTCTTCGAGAATTATGTGTGCAAATATAAATCAATTTTATTTCCTTGTTTTCTGAAATTTTAGAAGCGATGTACTTCGTTATTTCTTCAAGCGTTTTTTTTCTTTGGGCAGGGATTAAATCAAATTCTTGAATTAATTCATCTGCATAGGTTTTAATTTTCTCGTACATTTTCAATTCTAAATTTATGAAAACTGAGGTTCTCGAAGTTTTAATTCTACTAACAGCAACCACCTCCTGGAGTGCAGCAAGAACTTTCCTTTTGTCCAAACTCTGATAAATTTATTTTTTGTTTTGATTCAGGAATTCCACAGGTATCTTGTGCTAAGCAAGCAGTCTCTTTATTAGTCAATTGAAAAAAGATTCCATTGTAAGCTAATCCATATTTTCCAATTGTGTCACTTTGGTATTCAACTTCAATTTCTAAATCGGCAAACTGAAAAATCTCTTCTGATTTCTCAATAATTCTCAACAATTTATTTGGTTCTAAACGATGGTCATAATCTCCAGCCTCCCATAATTGGAAATTAATTACTTTTTCTTCTCTAACCGTTCCTCCACAATCAATAAAGTTTTTGGTGATCAAACCAACTTCTGTTATATGAAAATGTTCTGGTACAAAACCTTTGTTATTTGGCAATTGAAATACAACTGCATCTAAATTTTTCAATACTTCTTTAACTTCTGATAATTTCATGATTTTAAATTTATTAGTTAACAACAATTTGATTTTTTACTATTTAGAACTTCAACAAAGCGATTGAAATAGTTTTGAACTTTAGCTATTACTTTTTCATCTATACAATAACAAATTGACGCACCTTCAATGTTTCCTTTTATCAATCCAACGTTTTTTAATTCTTTTAAATGTTGAGAAATTGTTGGTTGTGCCAATTGTATTTCATTCACTAAATCATTGCAAATACAAGAATTTACTTTTAGTAAATGGTCAATAATTGCAAGTCTTGCAGGATGCCCCAAAGCTTTTATAATAGTTGAAAATGCTATTTGCTCTTCTGTGTAAAATTCTGTTTTTGTAACTCCCATTGTATTATAATTATATTGCAATATTACGATATGTTTTTAAATGAATAGAATTTTATTTGAAAATTAATGTTTTTTTAACATTTTGACTCCTTAATGTTTTTTTCGGAAAAGTCTTTAGAATAATAGCATTTATTTTTAACTTATTTAAAAATAAGGATTTAAAGCATTTTAATTTATAATTTTATTTACGATTGGTATTTTTGAAATAATCCAGCAAATTAATATGGAAGAAATTAAAACAGTCAAATATGTCAAAGGAATTGCAAGAATTGTATCCATTTTTTTTGCATGAAGAGCAAAACCTAAGAAACCTTTATCCAATAAATCAATTATAAATGGATGAATTAAATACA
>CAMBRH010000310.1 GCA_945870115.1 Chitinophaga pinensis
ACTACTTTTTACGATACCAAAGGAGAAAATAAAACATTAATTGAATTTCCAATGATTTTTGTTGATTCACTTTTACCTTTAGAAAACACCAAATCATTATATGCTGGAAGTTCAACTTATAGTTATGAATATTATTCCTGTTTTGAAATTGGAGATATTCATTATTTGAGTGACACCTTAAATTCTAGAGTTAAAAAATCAGTTTTAGTAGAAGGAATTAATATGGATTTAGTTGAATTTCAATCTGGAATAGAAACAATTCGTGTCTATGACAGCAAAATGACTGAAGTTTTTGATGAAAATTTGATTAAAAGTTTAGGAATTGAAACTTTAAGATTTGAGCGCACCAAATCAAATGAGGAATTAACTGATAATGATTTAAAAGTTAAATCTACTTTGTCAATTTCAGTTTCAAGCTCAATTAAAAAAGTATCCAAAAAGTATTACGTTGTTTACCGTTGGGAAAGTTTAGACCGGAAAAAAGTGTTAGTATTGAAAAACCCTTTTAATTTTTAAAATGATATGAAATATTCTTGTGAAATTATAATTGACAGTCCTATTCAAGAGGTTGTTGCAAAGTTTGACAACATCGATAATATGAAGGAATGGATGAATGGGTTTCAAAGCTATGAGCATTTAAGCGGAGAAATCGGAGAAGTTGGGGCAACAGCAAAAATGACTTTCCTTATGGGGAAAAGAGAAATTGAAATGATTGAAACAATAACTGTTAAAAATCTGCCAACTGAATTTTCTGCAATCTATGATGCAAATGGCGTTCACAATATTGTGAAGAATTTCTTTAATGTAATTGACGAAAACAAAACATTGTATAAAACAGATCAAGAATTTCAATTCACAGGATTTATGAAATTAATTGGTTTTCTGTTTCCAAGTGCGTTTAAAAAACAATCTAAAAAATATTTAACTGATTTTAAGGCATTTGTGGAAAGATGAATTTTCTAACTTGTAGATTCGTTGCATGAATCGAATCTACAAGATTAAAAAAAATTATTTTTCAATTTCAACTGAATTACTAACGTATTCTTCTAAATATTTAAAATATTCAGTTAATTCTCCATTCAAATTTGTTTCACTTCCTCTTCCAATAATGTTATCTGGATCTTCCATAAACATTGCTGGTAAAATATGTTTAATTAATTCATTGCCAAAATCTTCTGATGCATCTTTTGGCAATTCACATGGTAAATTATCAACCGACATAACCATCACATTTTCAGCTTTCATGAAATCATCCTCTTTTTCTGTTGTTGGATTGTAACCAAAAAATGGATTTGGAATTGTTGTTGGAATTAATGTACAAGCAACAGGTCCGTCAATATCACAAGAGACATCTGCGACAACTTTTAATCGTGAGTTTTGTTTGAAATCTTCTCTTGAAATGATGATTGGTGAAGAGTTTGACCAATAATGACAAGCTACATACATATCCGACTCTTGGGCAAATTTTGGAAAAATTGATTTATAATTTCCAGGATTAGCATAAAAATCTTTTTTATCAAATTCAGCCCCATCTTTTCTCGCGAAATAATCATCAACTTCTAAATGAGTAAAAACGGGTTCTGTGAATTTTTGTGAAATAAATTCTTCTGGACTAACTTCAATAATTGGCAATAAATCCATTATTTCTCTTGCTCCATAACCAACACGACCAAAACCTGTTAGAACGATTTTTGTTGAAGCCGGAAGAATTACTTTTTTCAATTCGTTTTCCATTTCAACGCGATCATGACATTTATTTGCAGGAGTTAATTCATACAGATTATGTTTGATTCCAAAAGCTCTAAATCCATTGTAACAACCTACAATTCCTGCATATCTTCCAAAGCCAATTAACCTTTTTCCAATTCTATTTTTTAGAACTTCATAGTCAATTAATTGTATTTTTTTATCTAAAACTGCTCGTAATAAATTTCTGTTGTATGGTTGTTTCTTAATTGTATGAGAGAAAAATAAGTACTTTTTATTCGGGATTAAATCCTTGATTTGAACTTCCTTAACTCCAATTAAAACGTCGCAATCAGACATGTCTTCTTGCACAGTAATTCCTTCATTTAAATACAATTCATCGCTAAAAGCACGAATCGGACTTGTTTGAACAATCACTTCAATGTTTGAAAATTTTTGTTTTACTAATGCACATTGTTTTGGCGTAAGTGGCACTCTAAAATCTGGTGGAACTTTCCCTTCACGAATTACTCCTAGTTTAATTTTATTCATTTTTATTTAGACTTAAGACTACAAGACAAAAGACGAAAGACTTTAATCTTAGTAGATAAATATTTTTAGTTTTTAGATTTAAAATCTAATTAATTATTCATAACTCATAACTCAAAAAAAGTAGTTATCAATTAATTCTCTTACGCAACCTTCACCTCCTTTTTTTGTCAAAATTAGATTTACTTGCATTTTTATTTCTTTTACTGCATCGCTTGGACAGGCCGAAAAACCGATTGCTTTCATTACAGCCAAATCGTTTGTATCGTCTCCAATCATTGCGACTTCATTGAGTGAAAATCCTAAGTTTTCACACCAAGAACTTAAAATTTCCATTTTTTGTTCTCTACCAACGTGGCACAGTTCAATTCCAAGAATTTCAGCTCTTTTTTTAATCATTTCTCCATAAAATCCAGATGAAATGATTCCAACTTTTACACCTTTTTTCATCAAATTCATAATTCCCATACCGTCTTTGGCATTGAATTTTTTCATTTGATCTCCATTTTCGGTGTAAAACATTCCTCCATCTGTCATTACTCCATCAACATCCAAAATCAATAATTTGATGTTTTTTAATTGTGAAGAAATATGTGGAATATCAAAAATTGGACTAAACAACAACACATGCAAATCAATTTCGTATTCATCACATATTGATTCTAAATCAATAATTGATAGTTCAGTTACGGAATCAACATCAAAATCACTCATAAATCCATTAAAATCTATTCCGTGTTTTGCGCAAAGGCCTTTAATATTTTGTTCTAAAAAAATCATATCATATTATATCCAACTGCATTTGCAACTGGTTTTAAACTTGTTAATAGTGCTTCAAATTCAGCATGATTTAATTGTTGAGAAGCATCAGAAAGTGCTACTTTTGGGTTTGGATGAGATTCTATTAACAATCCATCAATTCCCATTGCTGTGCAAGCTCTTGCCAAATCTGCAACGCCATATGCATAGCCCATCGCGTGACTTGGATCTAAAATCACGGGTAAATTAGTGTGTTTTTTTAACCACGCAACTCCGCATAAATCTAAGGTGAAACGAGTTCCAGTTTCAAAAGTTCTAATTCCTCTTTCACATAAAACTACGTTTGGATTTCCTCCAGAAAGAACGAACTCAGCAGATTGAACAAATTCCTGTAAAGTTGTACCAAATCCTCTTTTGATTAAAATTGGTTTTTGAGTTTTTGCGCAAGCACGTAAAATCCCTTGATCGTACATTGCTTTTGCTCCAACTTGAATGATGTCGGTGTATTCAATTACTTCTTCAACTTGCGTTGCATCGCGAACTTCTGTAATTACTTGCATTCCAAATTCTTCGCGCATTTTTGCTAACAATTGTAAACCTTCCAAGCCTAAACCTTGAAAACTGTATGGACTTGTTCTAGGTTTGTAGCAACCACCTCGAAATAATTTCAAACCTAATCCAGCCATAAAACTTGCTGATTCGCGAATTTGAGATTCAGATTCCACAGAACAAGGACCACCAATTAAAACAGTGTTTTTTGTGTTTCCGCCAATTTTAAAAGTTCCAAAATCAACTTCTCTTG
>CAMBRH010000311.1 GCA_945870115.1 Chitinophaga pinensis
TGAGAATTAAAACAAAAGTTTTTTGAATTGAATATTTTTCAAAAAAATAAACTTACTTTTACGAAAAAAGTTAAATTAAAAATACAAAAATATGTCACAAAAAGAAGATTTCATGCGTGAATCAATTCGCTTATCATTAGAAAATATGAGTTCTTGAAAATGTGGTCCATTTGGAGCAGTAATTGTTAAAGATGGAAAAATCATTGCTAGAGGTTTCAATCAAGTTACTTCGTCCAATGATCCAACTGCACATGCAGAAGTTGTGGCAATTCGTGAAGCATGCAAAGAATTAGGTACTTTTCAATTGGATGGCTGTGAAATATATACGAGTTGTGAACCTTGTCCCATGTGTTTAGGAGCAATTTATTGGGCTAGACCAGAAAAAATGTATTATGCAAACACGAAAGTTGATGCTGCAAACATTGGTTTTGACGATCAATTTATCTACGAAGAAATCGAACTTTCCCTTTCTGAAAGAAAATTAAAATGTGAACATTTATTAAACGATGAAGCCTTAGTTGTTTTTAAAGAATGGAGCGAAATGCAGGATAAGATTGAATATTGAAAAGAGTTATGAGTTATGAATTATGAGTTATGAATCTTGTGAAAGTTTAAAATTAAGAATTGATAATTTAGATTTTCTGTTTTTCAGTAAATTTAATTTTAACAAAAACTCATAACTCAACGTTCATAATTCATAATTCTAGTGAAAAAGTCTCATATTTAGCTTTGAAAAAGTTTTAATCTTCTTGAAATAAAAGGCCCACAAAATACTTCCCTTGTAAAATCCAGTTTTATTAAAAAGTTCCTTTTTAGGTTTAAAAGCTTTTCTTTTTTGAAGCATTTTTGGGAACATTTTGTAAAAACTTCCATGCGCTCTCAAAACGGCATAGAAAAACTTAAATTTTCCTTTGGCCAGAAATTGAAAAGCAGCAATTCCGTCTAAAATCATACGGTACATTAGTTTTAGAATCAAAATTCCTTGATGATTTTTTGTAATCGTAAAAAGGCTATTTCTAAAATTAAGGTAAGTTTTTTGCGGAGATTCATAATTTAATGTTCCTCCTCCAACATGATAAACGACAGAATTTGGAATAATTTTTAAGGAATGCCCTAAACGTTTGATTCTCCAACACAAATCAATCTCCTCCATGTGAGCAAAAAAATCTTCGTCAAAACCGTTAAGTTGATTATAAATTTCTGATCGAATTAACATACAAGCTCCAGATGTCCAAAAAACCTCTGTTTCTCCGTCGTATTGATTGGCATCGATTTCTGTTTCTCCAAAAATTCTACCTCTACAAAATGGGTAATAATTTTTGTCCATAAATCCACCTGAAGCTCCAGCGTGTTCAAATTTATTTTTTGAATAAAAAGATAAAATTTTTGGTTGAACTGCTGCAATATTTTTATCAGTCATCGCTTCGAAAAGTGGATTTAACCAATTTTCTGTAACTTCCACGTCACTATTTATCAGTAAAAAATATTCTGAATCAATTTGTTTTAATGCATCATTGTAACCTTTCGCAAAACCATCATTTTGTTGATTTAAAACAATTTCGACACTCGGGAAATTTAATTTTACAAATGCAACAGAATCATCATTTGAAGCATTATCAGCTAAAATGACACGTGCTTCTGAACTAAATTTAATTAAAGTCGGCAAAAAATCATTCAAAAATTGTTTACCGTTCCAATTTAAAATTACGATTGCAAGATTTTTCAAAAATTCTAATATTGTTTAAATAAATCTTCACTATTTCCTCCAAAATGATCTCTATTTCCATCATTTGGATCATCTATATCTTTATTTACAGATGTTCGTTTGGATAATTGTTGCTGCCAACGGTAATTTTGAACTTCCCCAACCATATCAGAGTGAAGCAATCTATATGTATTATTCACTAAATCAGGATTATAGAAAATAAATCCACGGCGAGAAAAAGATTTAATTTTATCGTATCTCCAGATTTCATAAGGATAATCAGAAGGAGAATTTTCTCTTGTAATCACAGAACTTGGTGCGCCATATTGGAGGTAAACTCTTCCGCGATCTGTTTCATGACCAGCAGTAAAATTGGTACTAAATAATTTTTCCACCGTTAACACTTGAAATTTATAACTCATCCAAGCTTCATACGTTCTTGAGCCATTTGTTGAGTTTGCCCAATAGGATTGAATGTATTTTCGATAAAGTGATTTATCTTTTGTTTTAAGTAAATCAATGATATTCCGCATTTCTGCAGGTTTAGAGATTGGAATCAAACTAGAAATGTAAAAATCCAAACTATCATCCGTTATTGATGCTTGAAATTTTGGATCCAAAACAATGTTCTCAGCTTGAACTGCTTCAAATTCATCCTCACTAAAACGCTCAAAATAATAAGAACTTGTCGCAATGTTTAGGTTTTGTTTGTTGATTAAAGAATATTCCAAAATATACTCACCTGATTTCAGTTTTGAAATATCAACTTGTTTAATAATTGGTTGAACTTCATTAACTTCAATTTTAGAAAAACGTGTAAAACTTTCAATTTCAGTTTTCGTTTTCACATCAATTAAGGTTTGCTTTAAGCCCATTTTTTTTAGCGAATCATCCACATTTTTAGGGCAATAAATTTCAAAATAAACTGGAATTTTTGTTGCTTGAGTTTGATAATAATTCGATATTCTTGGGATAATCTCATAACCCGATTTTGCAAAAACACTGGAGTTATCTATTTCATTTTTAATTGGTAACATCATTTCTGCGGTTTCCAAACTTGAAATAGCAATTTTTAACGCAAAATCTTCCACATTAATTTCTTGAATAGCTGTAATTGTTGACTTATCCGTATTTTCATTTTTGGAATTCACATCAGTTAAAGTTAATTCCAGAGAATATTTACCTGGTTTTAAGGCAATTCGTTTAATTTCATAAAAATCTTCAATAATGCTATCTCGCATTACAGGACTTTGCAATCTATAAGCATCTGACTTTGAAACAACACCATCTTGTTTAAAAACATACTGAATTGCTATTTCACTTTGCAAACCATTTTCAACCGCTTTATAATTCAAAGAATAGGACACAAATTGTAAATGTATTTCAACAAAATTTCCAATTTCAGGATTGAAAAAATTTTTGTGATCCAGATAAGCTTTTATTGTTTTGCTCTTTTGAGAATAAACTGAGAAGCTAAAAAAACCAATTAATACGGCTATAAAAATATTCTTCATACCTTTAGATTGATTTGTAAAGGTACAATTTTGTTTAAAGAAAACGAAATTTAACCTTCTGCTATTTATTTTGTTGTTCAATCAATTGATTTAACTGTATGAAAATGAATACGCAAGAAATTTAATTTTTAGAAAAAATATTTTTTTTTACTTTTTTTCACTTTTTCCATTGCCAATAAGGAAAAAAGCAGTACTTTTGGCTCGGAGAATTGGCAGAGTGGTCGATTGCGGCAGTCTTGAAAACTGTTGTACCGAGAGGTACCGTAGGTTCGAATCCTACATTCTCCGCAAATAAACATCTAAAAATGTTCAAAACCTCGTAAATTGTATGATTTACGAGGTTTTTTTATGCCTAAACATTTAAAAACTATCATATTATTTCACCCTGCACTTCTCGCTGTAGCAAATTTTCCATCTAACATTTTTCCAGTCATAGGCCCATTTTCTGCAATTTTTTTATCTGATTTTATATCTAACGACTTTCCACCAATGGAATTTTGAGCAATTTGAATTAAATTCATAGTTTTCATAGTTTTAGTATGGATTTTTTGAAT
>CAMBRH010000312.1 GCA_945870115.1 Chitinophaga pinensis
ATTCTATTGAATTTTTAAATTCTATCGTTACGATTTCTTCAATATAAAATATTTCATCAAATTCTTTGCTGAATTTGATTTTAACATCTACATAAGAATTGATAATTTCATCTAATTCACCGGTTAAATCGAGTCCTTCAGTGAAATTATTAAAATAATTTTTAAGATATGCTTTTTGAATATCATAACGATATGAAATTTGCTTATAATTTATTTCAGTAAGTTCTTTGACTTTTACTTTTGCAAAATCATTTGGTTTTTGTAGATAATGTAAAGCATTATTGAATATAGTTAATGATTTTGTTTGTTTATTAGTGATGTAAGTGCTATCCAAACATACTTTTTGAACAAAATCATTTAATTTTAAATTGTTTCGATAATTAGGGAAAAATTTATTAAGATATTGATAAGTTTTATTATATAATTCCTTGTAATTTACAATTTTTTCAATTTCAAAATCAGAGTTTAAGGTGTAATTAATTTTTATTGAATCCAAAATATATGCAGTTCCTGGTTTGGACATACTTTCTCTCACCATTTTAAACAATGTTTTTTTAGTAAAAAAAATAGAATCCGCAACTTTTATGTCAAGCCAATATTCTTGAAATTTATCTAAAACTATTGAATCGCCAATCTTAAACGAATATTTTACATCAAAGCGATGGTCTTTTATTTTTAATTTTTCATCTGAGCAAGAAACAAAAGCAAATACTAATAATAAATAGGATATATATTTTAATTTCCACATAAATTTCAAATTTTAAATCAGAATAAAAGTCTTTAATCTTAAGTCTCCAAGTCTTAGGTCTACGCAAATGCGGCTTAATTCATCAATTCCTTTGCATTCAAAATCGCACTTTCATTGATTGTTTCTCCACTCATCAAACGCGCAATTTCAACTGTTCTTTCTTCTAAATTTAAGGAAATAACATCCGTTTCAGTTTTTCCCTTACTATCAGATTTCGTTACTTTAAAATGAGATGAACCTTTTGCTGCAACTTGAGGTAAATGTGTAATTGCCATCACTTGTAAAGTAGAACCCATTTTTCGCAATAATTCACCGATTTTTTGGGCAACTTCTCCGGAAACTCCCGTATCAATTTCGTCAAAAATCAAGGTTGGAAGCATTTTTTTGTGTGACATCAATAATTGAACTGCCAACATAAATCGCGATAATTCTCCGCCACTGGCTACTTTATCAATTGGTTTTGGAGCAATTCCGCTGTTTGGACTAAAATTTAAGGTAATTTTTGAAAAACCACTTTCTGTTGGAACTTCCAATTTCGAAATGTCAAAAAGAACAACAGATTTTTCCATTTTTAAATCAACTAAAATTTCGGTTAATCCTTTTGCAATTTGTGTGCTTGATTTTGTTCTAAGTTGATGTAATTTTTCTCCTTTTTCAGAAATGTTTTTTGAAGAACTGGTTAATTTTTTCTCCAAAGATTCGATTTCATTTTTTAAATCTGATGTGGAAGATTCATTTAAACGAAAATCTTTGTAAATAGCTAAAAGTGCTTCCTGATTTTTACAATTGTGTTTGATCAAAGCAGAATTATAAGCAGATAAAAGATTTTCTAATTCGAATTTTCGTGCTGGATTTGCTTGTAAACTTTCTAATAAATCTTCCGATTCAGAAGAAATATCTTTCAATTCCAAGGAAATACTTTTAATTCTTTCAGAAAATGAATTTAATTCAGGATGTAAATTTTTATTCTTTTCCAATGAACTTTTCACCAAAGAAAGTTTATCCAAAATTTGATTTTCTTCTGAAATTGCTGTAAAAACAGTCGAAAAACTTTCTTTTATACTATCCAAATGATCCATTTGTTCCAATTCAGTTTCTAAATCGGCGTAAGAAAGTTTGTCAATATTTAATTTTTCTAATTCAACAAGTTGAAAATTTACATAATCTTCTTCTAACAAAGCTTTTGAAAGTTGACTTTTTTTATCTGAAATAAGTTTATTTAAGTTCTTATATTCTTGAAAATCAAGTTTAAAGTTTTTTCGTAATTCAATTGTTTCCGCCAAATAATCCAAAATATCCAATTGGAAAGCTTCACTTTTTAATTCTAAAGTATGGTGTTGCGAATGAATGTGAATTAATTTTTCAGAAAATTCTTTCAAAACAGTTAATTGTACAGGCGAATCATTGATGAAAGCTCTTGATTTTCCTTGATTTGTGATTTCACGGCGAATGATTACTTCTTCAGAAAAATCTAAATCATTCTCAGAGAAAAATTGTTCAAGTTTGTATTCTTTGATTTTAAAAACAGCTTCTACAATCGTTTTTTGATTTTCATCTCTGATGACAGAATAATCAGCTCTTTCGCCTAAAATTAGGTTCAAAGCTCCAAGTAAAATAGATTTTCCAGAACCAGTTTCACCTGTGAAGACAGTAAATCCTTCCTCAAAGTTTAGATGTAATTTTGAAATTAAAGCAAAATTTTGAATGTTTAAGGAGCGAAGCATTTTATTTAAGTTTTATTTATTATTATCCGAACATTCGACTCCTCTGGAGTCGTTTTTATTCTGTGTTTTTTAGTATTATAAACATGTGACCCATAAATGGGTCATTAATTCTAATTTTTAATTTTGTCTGTTTTAAATCAATTTATCTGAAGTCGTTTTCTGACTATGTTTTTTTGGTATTATAATGATTTGAGACATTAAATGTGATAAATAATTAGTTAATTAGGATTTCGTGTTACAAATCAATTTTAGTTTTAAAGTCATAATCCCAGAGGGATTACATGTTTATAATAATCTTTTTACAAATGTTCTTCGACTCCAGCGGAGTCGCATTTACTTAATTTAACTTTTAAAATTCAATCTAAACTATCCATTTAAATAAATATTCATCCTTATAATCAACGCTAAATTTCTCTAAAAACTCCAAATATTCTTCTTTGAACGATTTCTTTTTGTGATGTTCTTTTTGATTTTCAATATATTTAATAACATTTGTAAGGCTCGAATGACTATACGAAAAAGCGCCAAAACCTTCTTGCCAATTAAAACTTTGCTTACAGAATTTTTTATTTGAAATAAATAAGTTACTTGATTTTTTTATTTCTCGAACTAAATCTGAAATATTACAACTTGGTTTCATGCCAATTAAAAAATGAATATGATCTTCAACACCATTTATTGCAATCATTTTTTGACCTTTAGAAGTTACAATTCCAGTAATATATTTGAATAATTCTTCTTCCCAGTTTATATTTATTAAACTTTCCCTTCCTTGGACGGCAAAAATTATTTGAATATATATCTGTGAATAGGTATTTGACATTATTCTAAAATCTCTTGATATTTACTTGAATTAGCAGGATCAATTTTCTTTAAAAGATTTACAATCTCATTTTTGTCTGTCTGCTCGGCCTCGGCAAATACATTTTTAATTTCAATTTGCTTTGCTTGCACAAAATTCAATAAATTAATAGAATTTGGACGAGTTGAAACAACCTTGTTTAACAAACTAAGAGCTTGATACATATTTGCTTTTGCTTTAACTTGATCCTCGTATAACAAATCAATTCCTTGTCTGTGATACTGATAGTTACACGCTCTCAAAGGTTCAAATAATTGTTGCAAAACATTGTCAACTAAATAAAAGCGGTTTCTTTTTTTTGTATCATTACTTGCCCAACCCGGACTTCCAGATGATTGTGCTAAAGAAACAATTTGTTGCGCTTCAGTGAAATATTGCGTACCGCCTTGAGGTGAAAATGAATCTGCATCCATTCCAATAATATAATACGCATA
>CAMBRH010000313.1 GCA_945870115.1 Chitinophaga pinensis
GCAAAACTGTAATTACGTAGTTCGAGCTCTTTAATGAAACGCTCTACTAAAATTGAATGATTTTTCATTTGATAAAATTTAAAGTTTGTACTCTAAATTTATCATTCTTTTGGTTTGTGTGATTACCGCTTGCGGTTTAGTTCAACTTAAATATTTGCGCATTGCGTCTATTTCTCAAATATATTTAAATGTTAACTTTATAAAATTCAGTCATAAAAACGAAAACTTTCGTATAATATTGTTTTTTTGAAGCGTTACTTTTGTTGATGTAGCTAACTTGTTAACATTCAAATCCAAAACTACTCTTTTATTTTCAAAAATCAAAGTTATTCCATTTTTAACTTCAAGATCTTACAAGAAAATAATTTGTCCTCCTAGCTTTATGAATATTGGAAAATGGGAACACCTTAAGATTTCCTAATTTGGCTACTTTGTCTCATTTTGAGAATACGCAAACTTTCCTTCTTGCTTAAATGTTTGATAATTAAGTGTTTTTTACTTTTGGCACATTTATCGTTACTTGTTTTGAAAAAGATAATATGACAACTTCTATAAAAAAACAGTTACCAAATATCTCTGTTCTAAGAGCTTTTCTTGCAATTACAGTGGTATTACTTCATGTTCCTTTAATGACTAAAAATATGGGACTTCCATCTTTTAATGATTGGCCAATACTTCAAAAAGGATATAATGCCGTTTGGGTATTTTTTAGTTTAAGTGGTTTTTTAATAATCAATTTACTTTACAAGGAGAAAACTAAAAATGGTCAAGTTAATGTATTGAAATTTTATAAAAGACGAATACTTAGAATTTATCCTGTCTATTATTTTGTTTTGCTATTTGGTTTAGCTTATTATCATTTTCTTTTACCTTTAATGGGAATTAAATTTGAAACAAATTATTCAGTAATTGAAGCCTTAATTTGGTGTGTTGGATTTCTTCCAAATGTATTTTTTTCACTTTTTGATCCAGGAGGAATATTATCAGTTTTATGGTCAATCGGAATTGAAGAACAATTTTATTTAATCATTGCACCAATTTCACGATTCATTAAAAGTGAACGTTTTAAGCTAATCTTGGCGATTTTTACCGTGATTTATTTTACTTGTTACTTTATTCCGGAATTTGAATTCTTGCGAAGATACCGCTTTATGTTTTTTTATTTTTCTATGGGAGGTTTAATTGCAATCTTAAATCAACAAGGTAAAATTAATTTTCTGATTTTTCTATTTTTCAACAGACAAATAAAGTGGATTCTTTATCTTTTATTCTTTGTCTATTTTTTCACTAATATCTTAAACTTTGAAAATGAAGTTTTAAAACATTTAGTAGGACTAATTCTATTCCCATTATTTATTTTGAATATAACGGAAGAAAAGGAAATTATTATATCGAATCGCTTTTTGAATTATTTAGGGGAAATCTCATATGGAATTTACATGTATCACATGATTGCCCTAAACTTGATTACTTTTTTAGTGATGAAATTAGAACTTCAAAGTCAATTTAGTCCACTTTTTATCATTCTCACTTTAAATCTGGGGACAATCATTGTAAGCATCGTATTTGCTCATCTTTCATTTTACTATGTAGAAAAGAAATTTATTAATCTAAAGCAAAGATAGTGATTCCCAAAATGAGAAAAGTCTTATTAAAATGAGAAAATTAGTAATTAATTAAAATTAAAAGTATTGATTTACAGTTAATTATATTTTTGGAATATAATTGGCATATACAAATAAAAACAAACAGCATGAAAAATTTAACATATACAGCAAATGATTTAGTTTCAATTATAACAGTAAACTATAATCAAAGTAAAGTAACTGAAGAGTTGATCTTATCTTTAAGAAAATGCTCCTATTCAAACATTGAAATTATTGTTGTTGATAATGGATCGAATGAAGATTGCACATCTCTTCAAGAATTATTTCCAGAAATTAGATTAGTCAAAAGCAATGAAAATTTAGGTTTTGCTGGAGGAAATAATTTAGGATTAACATTTGCAAAAGGGGAAAATATTATTTTCATAAATAATGATGTTGAAGTTCATCCAAATTTTATCGAACCACTTATTCACCAATTGAGTTTAGATGAAAATGCAATTGCTGTAAGTCCTAAGATTAATTATTTCTATAATCAAGATACGATTCAATATGCGGGTTCTTATACCGTAAATCCTTATACCTTAAAAAACAAACATAGAGGAACTGGTGAAAAAGATAAAGGTCAATATGATAAAACAGTAATCACTGGCTATGCTCACGGCGCATGTATGCTAGTACCGCGTTCAACAATCAATAAAGTTGGATTAATGAATGAAGAGTACTTTTTATATTATGAAGAGCAAGATTGGTGTCAGAGAATGAACAAAACTGGAGGGAATATTTATTATGTTTTTGACTCCATTGTTTACCACAAAGAATCAATTTCAACAGGAAAACAAAGTCCTTTGAAAACATATTATCTCAATAGAAATAGATTGCTTTTTGCACGAAAAAATTTCAAAGGTTTACCTTTTGTTTGTTCAATGTTTTATTATAGCTGCGTAAGTGTACCAAAAAACACAATCGTAAATATCAGGAAAAAAGAACATCTAAAAGCTTTTTACAAAGGACTTATTTGGAATTTTACTCATAAAACAACTTTTAATTTTTAATCGATGGAAACTTTTTATAAAATAGTAGAAATTATTCTTTTTGCTTGGTTCGGATTCACTGTAGTCTATGTTTTTTTCTATGCAATTATGAGTCTTTTCTATAAAGAAAGAAAACTAATTAACAAAAATGAGAAAAGTGCTCAAATTCTAGTGTTAATTCCAGCATATAAAGAAGATAAAGTAATATTAAACACTTTGAAAGCAATTTCCAATCAGGATTATCCGATTGATAAATATAAAGTAATGTTGATCGCTGATCATTTTGACAAAGAAACGATTTTAGATGCAAAAAAATATCCTGTTGAAGTGTTGGATGTTTCTTTTGAAAAAAGCACAAAATCGATTGCTATTAATTATGCTCTTTCTTTAGCAGCTGAAAATACTGAACTTGTTGCAATTTTAGATGCAGACAATTTAGTTGAAGCAAATTTTTTAAAGGAGCTTAATTTAAATTTTCAAAATGGTGATCGAGCTATTCAAGGTCAACGAATCGCTAAAAATTCAAATACTTCTTATGCAATTTTAGATGCGATTGGCGAAGAAATAAATAATTCAATCTATTGCAAAGGACAACAATTTTTAGGTTTTACATCTAGGTTAACTGGATCAGGAATGGCATTTGAATTTAATTTATTTAAAAAACTAATGTCTGGAATTAATGCTATTGGAGGTTTTGATAAAGAACTGGAATTAAATTTATTGGAAAACAATGTTTCTATTTTTTATAATTCAAACATTAAAATTTACGATGAAAAAGTAACTAAATCAACCGTTTTGATGAATCAACGCTCAAGATGGATTTCAGCACAGTTTCATTACATGAAAAAATTTAGCAAAATTGGATTAGAAAAATTATTTTTAAAAGGAGATGTTGAATATTTTAACAAATACCTTCAGCTTTTTCTACTACCAAAAATGTTGATGGTGATATTCCTAATATTAGGTTTGATTATTAATCAATTTCTGTTGAAAGAAGGAATATTATCTCATTGGTTCTTTGCTACAGCCATTTTTATTTTAAGCTACATACTAGTTTTCCCTGTAAAATACTTGAAATTAAACTTACTTAAAATGATATATATCATTCCTTTAACAATATTGAAAAT
>CAMBRH010000314.1 GCA_945870115.1 Chitinophaga pinensis
TTGAGAAGAAAATTATTGTAAACAATCTTACCTATGATGAAATTTATAAGGAAGCATATGACGACATTAAACGGGAGATTAATTCAAAAAATGAGCAACCTTCAATAAATAATGATCAAGAGTATAAATCGAATACATTTTATTCTGAAAATAGAAAACCCACTAATTACGAACGTGATCGAATGACCTTCGATGATTTGAAGTTGTATATTCTTGGGTTTATTACATTTGCGCTACTTGCTGCAATTATGAGCGGGTTCTTCGGAAAATAAATATTTTAATGAAAGATTATTACTATCTCCTCGGTTTAAAGCACACAGCAACTTTGGATGAAATTAAAGATTCATACCGGAGACTAGCAAAAAAGTTTCATCCAGATTTGAATGATGGCGATTCATTCTTTGCTGAAAGATTTAAAGACATAAATGAAGCATATGATATTTTGAGTGATTCTAATAAAAAATCAAAATATGATGCAACATTAAATTTTCCAAGAAATAATGAATCCGGTTCGAATCAAAATAACAAATCAAGTAAAACTGGAAGTCGAACTATTGAATTAAAACAAGAATCAATTGACTTCCTTGCAAACAACCATCCAAGGTGTTTTGAGTTTAAATTGACAAATAATTTTGGAAACAATATTGCTGCAGAATATATTATTCAGCCAGATAAAGGAAAGATTGTTGTAAATATTTCATTTGAATATTCAAATGATAAAACAATCGTTAAAATATGTGGTATAACAGCATTGCTTGGGGTTACAAACGAGGCGATGTCTTCGAGAATAATTGAAACATATAAATCTGCATACAACTCAAGATTCAATAAATCAGATTCTGACTGGAGAAGCGATATTGATTTGATTGACAATCACATCGAAGGGCTCGTTTTAAACGATCTTTGCAATTTTGTAATTATCGACGGTAAAATATCTCCTAGAACTGATTCTTTCTCAGAAATATCATTATGGTCTAAGGCATTCAAAACGGCAATGAAAGGTTTTTTTGTAAGTAGTTTTGATAGAAATGAAGTTCCAAAATGGTTGTATTATTTGTTTACTGGTTGTAAATCGGAATATAATTTTGTACAAAAATTACCTTCAAAAAGAATTTTCTTTGGGAATTGCAATAGGATTCAAATAAAATCAGATATTGTCTAAAAATTACTATGTTTCGAAAATACCTAATTGATTCACTACTACTAAGGATGATTCGGGTATTTTATCATAAAAATAATCCCATTCCTAGAATTTAGAAATGAGATTATGCTTACAATCTACACCTAGTTTTCAATACGAAATCTATCGCATTATAGATTCAATTAATTCTGATGTCTTTGATGTAATTTCCAGAATTTTTATAATTGATTCTATTAAATCAATCGCATCATAAATTTTTAAACGCATTCCAAATAATCTAATCGCCTCCTTTCTTTGTTTATTTCGTTTGTTTTTATTTCTGTTTTGCTTTTTAATCCGTCTGATGTATGAATTCATACAATTCGGCGAAAAGCATCCATTATACCAATTAATAATTTACTGGCTAAATATGTCGGTTCAATAACAGTTAAATTTAGCTAATTTTTATCGCAGTTTAAATTATAATTTAGATGAAAGACTATTATTATCTTCTTGGTTTAAAACCGTCTGCTACATTGGATGAGATAAAATATTCATATCGGAGGTTAGCAAAAAAATTCCATCCAGATTTAAATGGCGGTGATAAATTTTTTGCCGAGCGATTCAAAGATATAAATGAAGCATACGAAGTTTTAAGTGATTATTCTAGAAGAAAAAGTTATGACACCTCATTAGAGGTGTCAAATAATAATCCATATTTAGATAAAGAAACAAAAACAAAAAAGAATTACAGACATAATACCGAATTAAAACAAGAATCGCTTAATTTCCTGACAAGAAACCACAATCCAAATTGTTTTGAATTCAAATTTCGAGACAATCTTGGGGATGAAATTGCAGCTGAATATAATATTGAACAAATAAGTGGTAAAATCTCTGTTTACATAGCATCTGAATACGCAAACGAAAAAACGATTATTAAGATTTGCGGTATTACGGCTCTTATTTTAGGACCAAACGAATCACTTTCTATAAAAATAAAGGATGTATATGATTCAATATTTATGAAATTATTTCATAGAGTAGATTTAGGTTGGAAATCTGAAATTGATTCTGTTGACAACCATTTCGAAGGAATTATTCTAAACGATCTTTGCAACATTGCGATAGTAAACGGAAAAATATCTGCCCCAAAATCTGATTCATTATCAGGTGTTTTCTTGTGGTCTAAAGCTCTTAAAACAGGGGTCAAATCAATATTAAACAGCAGATTAGAAAGGAACGAGATTCCAAAATGGTTATATTATGCATTTTTGGAATTAGGGATTACAGCCGTACCTTTTAAAAACTCATATTCCACGAAATTCTTTGGAAGATGTAATAGAATTCAAATTAAATCCGATTTAAACTAAACATTTACAACATTCACCACATCATCAACACCATCAAATTGTTTTATAGCAAACAGAGCATTTTCAGCAATTTGTTTGGTTGTCTCGCATCTTAAAAAGTCATCATTGATTTCTTGGGAATTACGGAATTTATGAGCAAGCGTCACATACTTTGATGGATACACGCAATTGGAACCATCTTTGAAATCAATTAGTTGCTTGTAAATGAAATCGGTGGCGATTTTATTGTTTCCACAGATTACCGTGGTAAATATATGACTGAAAATAACTGCTTCGTGAAATTCATAAGTAAATAATGTATTTTTGTTTACTTGGAAAATATATTTTTGATTGCTGTAATTGATGGGAACTGGAACAGCAAAATTGTAGTCACCGCATTCAACAATTCCATATTTACAATCAACAACATTATATTTGTTTAAACCTAGTATTTGTTTAAATATACCGCTCTTGTTTACCATTTTTTCAAATACTAACCGTTCTGGATACAAATCATCACCGCAATTTTCAAGACTGTTTATTTTTTGAAATGAGAGCTGTTGGTTTAGAATCGAAATGGTGGATGTCATAAATGTTTAAATTGGTTTCAAAAATAAATATCAATTAACGGCAGATAAAATTGTTTTATTTGAAAGAAATTACCCCGCTTTTACCAGCGGGGTTTTTCGTTTTAATTTGACATTAAAAAAACTCTATCACCTGCCATTCCAGTGCATTTAAAAAAGTTTTTCTGTCTGGTGTTGAATTTTTTTAGTTGGATTAATATTTCACCAAATTCATCGGTTGTAATTTGGTTTTCGGTTTGTATATTAATCGTGGTAATGAATTTGCATTTATTAATGTCTTGGTTGTTTATTTTGAAATGATAAGATGTTTTCAACGCTTCTCTTCCATCGGTAAATTCTACCTCTTCTTCGTCATGACACATTATCTCAATTTGTAGATTATTTATTAACTTTTGATTTTTCATAATTTATTTAGTTTTGACGATTCGGTATTGAACCGTCTACTATTAAATACTATCATTTTTAAACCGAATTGAAAGCTAATTAGTTTTTATAATTCTGAATTGATTAAAATAAAAGCCACTGTTTTTAGTGGCTTTTTCGTTATTGGATGCAAAATAAAACCCACCAATCACGGTGGGTTTGTAAATTATAAATTATACGATGCTTGGATAGCTATTTCATCGTCATCGTCATGCATGAGTGTTTGGCTGTTTTTGTGGATTTTATATTC
>CAMBRH010000315.1 GCA_945870115.1 Chitinophaga pinensis
ATCATGAAAAAACAAATTTTCACAGTTGCATTTTTAATGATTGGAATGACAACGTTATTTGCATCAGCTTCAAATGAAGGTAGAAAAAAAAGTAAGAAAAAAGCAGCAATTGAAACTGTAAAGGAAGTCAAAGAATCTAGTTTTGTAACTAAATATGCGATAGATTCTCAAAAATTAAAAGTTGAAATAACAGGGAATTTAGATCCAAACGCAAGTGTCTCCATCACAAACCAAAGAGGAAGTTCAATTTTGTTTTCTATGGTTGAAAAAAATCAAGAAGAACTTGTATTTGACCTATCATCTTTGGAAAAAGGAACTTACAACATTATTTTCATCACAAATCTTGAAATTAGAATTAAAAAAGTTGTGGTTAAATAAGCTAAAATATCTAAAAAGAAAAAACTTTGTGTTACTACCGATTTACAACTTTCAATACTTCAGAATCATTAAGTAACTCAAAAGTATCATAAATATAAACTTCACTACCACCAATTTGCTCTGCAAGATCATTAAAAACCATTCTTTCTACTTCAGAAATTCCCCCTTCTACTTTTTCCATTGCTTGAATTAAAACGATTAATGGTTTTTTGAATAGTCTATTTTTATTTTCATAGAATTCATCCAAAGTATCACGAATAAATTTTTCTAAAATACTAAAAGAAGCTACAAGTAAACGTTCATTTGAAAAGTTTTCAAATGAATTTTTGGTAATTGTGAATTGTTTATCAAGGTTCCTAATTTCAATTTTATTCGTAAAAATTCTTAAATAAATTACTTCTTTTTTAGAAAGCCTTCTGAACATACTTTTAAAGAAAGCTATAATATCTTGATTGAACATAAAGAATTAATAATAAGTTAAATAAGTTTTCGATATAATTTCATCCCGAAATCTTGCGCATCAACATTTCCAAAGGTCCTTTTTTGAATTTTTTAGTCCAAATCACACTGAAAACAACACAAAAGATGTAAAAAACGACCGAAAAACTAAGAATTATATAAGGTTTTGTAGGAATTTCATCCTCTAAATAACCTGTATAAGTTTTATTATTCAAAAATGCAAAAATAATGACTCCAAGGGTTAAATGTAAAACATAATGCGTAAGTGTCATTTGTCCTGTTTTTGACAGTGCTTGAATCAAGTAATTTTTAGAAAATTTTTCTCCAATAAAAATACAAAAAGAAATTACCATCAGCGCAAAAGCCATTGTAAGCAATATAAATGGTAAATATGGAGGATAATATTCTGCCATTATGTAATCTTTCCAAACGAGTGAGAAAAAATCATTTTTAGCAAAGTAACGTAAGGTTTGAATTCCTAAAAACAGAAATAATCCTGTCAAGAAAATTTTTATTTTTACAGATGTTTTCTGCCAATCCAGTTTACCTAAAAACATTCCAAGAAAAAAATATGACAACCAAGGAAACATTGAATTCCAACCATTGTAAAAGGTATTTCTTAAAAAACCTTCAATAGACCAAAAATCGGTGTATTTAAAAATAGTAAAATCCCAACCTTTTTCAATTGGAATAACAAAAAGGATGCTGTGAAAAATCAAAATTGCTAAGAAGCCAAAAATCAAATAATATTTTTTGTCAATAAATAATATAAAAGCAGCGAAGTGTAAATAACCGCCGTAAAAATGCAAAATATCGCCTGACCACCATGGAAAAAGTAATAAACCAAGACCGAATAAGAACCAGGAGCGTTTTAAAATCTTTGATTTCAACTTTTTCTGCTCTTCCAAATTAGTTTTATTTGCTGATAATAATGAAACCCCAATTCCAGCACAAATGATAAAAATTGCAGTGGAATTTCCCGTAAAAAGACTCATAAAATATCCTGCTGAATCTGTTGGAGCCATTATCGAACCAAAACTAAAGCTATAATTGACGATAAACATTCCAAAAATAGCGTAAGCTCTTGCTAGGTCAAAACCGATGATTCTTTGATTCATTTTTATACTATTTAACAACCAACGCTTCTGTGTTCGCCCACTTTTTTCAATAAATGATTTTTTCCAGCTGGTCTTGAAAGAAATAAAACAGGATTGGAAACATTGTAATGATCTGAGCAATCAACAATTAAATCCAACTTTCCATCGCCGTCAATATCTCCAGCAAAAATAATTCTAAGACCATTATCAAGATTAAAATTATCCTGTTCTACGATTAACTCCTTGATTTCCTTCCCTCCTATTTTTGCTGAAAAATATAGTTTAAAATCAGTTATTTCAACATAATCAGGAGACTCTGGATCTACTGTTCTTTTACCAGTAGAAAACAGTTGATATTCTATTTCATTGTACTTAAAGAAAATTGGCTTTTTACCGTACAACTTTTTTTGAGACAAATCAATTTGTTCAATTGATTTATTTTCTAAATAATCCAAATTTGAGATCAAAGCTAAACAGGTATCTTTATTTAGAGTAGTAATTTCCCATCCAGTTGGATGCAAAGAATCTTCATCAACAATTTCATCAAAATATCTATGTGTTTTGATTTTTGTTTCTGCTAAATAACATTCTTTTTTATTCTTAAAAATTCCAAAGCAATTTTCATTTTTATCCTTTTTCGAAAATTCATCTGAATGATAGAATCCGGGAAGAATAAATTTTGCAAGCGCATTCGTGTCTATTGGATTTACTAGTTCATTTTCAACAAGTAAGTTATCATTATTTTTTGCTTTGGAATTACTTTTTTCGTTTTCGTTTTCAATTTTAGAATTGGAGCAAGAAGGTAAAAAATGTACCAAAACTAAAATAATGAAAAATAATTTATTTGATGATTTCATAATTAGATTCATTTATGCAAACGTACAAATAAAAAAACCATTTTCAAATAATATTATTTTTCAAATTTAATATGTAAAAAATTTGCTTTTATCTTTGAAAAGACTAATTTTATCTTTTGTAACACAAAAGAAGAACTTCAAAAAATGTCTGAAATAAATAAATTCAAATTCACCAAAGAAATTTTTACTCCAACAGTGAGGTTTCGTCTGCTTGAATCAGGAATTATTCAATATACATATCTTTTAGATTCAGAAGTTAATGATAAAGAACATCAAATTAACCACAATACTTTACTTGATTTTATCAAAGATTATATGAATCCGGCACAAAAAGTATTGATTTTAGTTGATTCAGAAGGATTTAATTCTATTTCTCCTGAGGCCAGAAAATTGATTCGTGAACTTGAAAAAATTGTCCCCATTTTATCTCGCGCGATAGTAATTACGAGTCTTAATGAAAGACTTCTTGCTAATTTTTACATAACTTTCAATAAGCCAATAATTCCAACAAAAATTTTTAAAAATTACAATGAGGCAATAGATTGGCTTTTTAACAGTCAACAAGATTACAAACAAAATACATCTAAGATTGACCTAGCTATTGAATAATTCGTCAACTATTTTTGTTCGGTACTCAAAAATTTCTTTTAATTTGGATTTTACTAAAATTGGGTGCATCATTTTACCTAAAAATCCTAATGGCAATTCATAAGACACAATATCGGTCATTTCAACTCCTTCAGGAATTTCTTTGAAATGATGTTCGTGATGCCAAATTTTGTATGGACCTTTTCTCTGCTCATCAACAAAAAAATGATTTTCTTTCACCGTTTTGATTTCTGTTATCCAACTCATTGGAATTCCTAAAATTGGAGTAACTTTATATTCAATCATTAGACCTTCATACATTTTTTCTGGAACTTCTGTCAAAGTAT
>CAMBRH010000316.1 GCA_945870115.1 Chitinophaga pinensis
TATATAACAAGCATGGAAGCTCCAAAAACATACGAAGCAAAGCAAACAGAAGAAAAATGGTATAGCCATTGGATGGAAAAAGGATATTTTTATTCTAAACCAGATCACCGTGAAGCTTATACTGTCGTGATTCCGCCGCCAAATGTTACGGGAGTTTTGCACATGGGACACATGCTGAACAATACAATTCAAGATGTATTAGTTCGTCGTGCTCGAATGCTTGGAAAAAATGCGTGCTGGGTTCCAGGTACAGATCACGCGTCAATTGCAACTGAAGCAAAAGTTGTTCAAAAATTGCGTAAAGAAGGAATCAAAAAAGGAGATTTAACACGTGATGAGTTTTTAAAACACGCTTTTGAGTGGAAAGATAAACACGGAGGAATAATTTTAGATCAATTAAAAAAATTGGGTTGTTCTTGCGATTGGAATCGTACAAGTTTCACGATGGATCCAGATTATTCGCAATCAGTTTTAGATGTTTTCATCGATTTATATAAAAAGGGGAAAATTTACCGTGGAGTAAGAATGGTAAATTGGGATCCTGAGGCTTTGACAGCTCTTTCTGATGAAGAAGTTTTGCACAAAGAAGTGAATTCTAAATTGTTTCACATCCGTTATAAAATTGCTGGAACAGAAGATTCTTGGTTGACAATTGCAACTACTCGTCCTGAAACAATTTTGGGAGATTCTGCAATTTGTATCAATCCAAACGATGCTAGATATGCAAATTTACACGGTAAACAAGCAATAGTTCCTTTGTCAAACCGCACAATTCCAATTATTTTGGATGAATATGTGGATATGGAATTTGGAACTGGTTGTTTGAAAGTTACTCCAGCGCACGATACAAATGATTACGAATTAGGAAAAAAACATAATTTAGAAACTTTAGATATTTTTAATGCAAATGGAACTTTAAACGAATTAGGTTTGCACTATGAAGGTCAAGACCGTTTTGAAGTTAGAAAAGCAATTGAAAAAGAATTATACGACAAAGGATATTTGGTGAAAACTGAAGATCACATCAATAAAATTGGATATTCTGAAAGAACTGATGCTGTAATAGAACCAAGGTTGTCTTTGCAATGGTTTGTAAGTATGAAAGAATTGGCGCAACCAGCTTTGGAGGAAGTTATGAATGGAAACATTAAATTTCATCCAGAAAAATTCAAAAATACCTACCGTCATTGGATGGAAAATGTAAAAGATTGGTGTATTTCTCGTCAATTGTGGTGGGGACATCAAATTCCTGCGTGGCATTATGGTGAAGGAACAGATGAATATGTTGTTGCAAAAACGATTGAAGAAGCGTTAATTTTAGCGAAAGAAAAAACAGGAAAAGATATTTCTGCAAGTAATTTAAAACAAGATGAAGACGTTTTAGATACTTGGTTTTCTAGTTGGGTTTGGCCAATTTCAGTTTTTCAAGGTTTAACAAATCCTGGGAACGAAGAAATTAAATACTATTATCCTACAAATGATTTAGTTACAGCTCCAGAAATTATGTTTTTCTGGGTTGCAAGAATGATTATTGCTGGAAACGAATACATGGGGGAAATTCCGTTTAAAAATGTTTATTATACTGGAATTGTCCGTGATAAGCTAGGCAGAAAAATGTCTAAATCACTTGGTAATTCTCCTGATCCAATTGAGTTAATTGAAAAATATGGAGCTGACGGAGTGAGAATGGGAATTTTGATTTCTTCTCCAGCAGGAAATGATTTGCCTTTTGATACAAGTCAATGTGAGCAAGGAAGAAATTTCAGTAATAAAATTTGGAATGCATTTAGATTAGTTGATGGTTGGGAAGTAAAAGACATTGAACAGCCAAAATCTGCACAAGTTGCAATTGAATGGTTTGAGGCAAAATTCAATCATGAATTGAAAGAAATCAATGATTTATTTGACAAATTTAAAATTTCTGAAGCTTTAATGACAACTTATAAATTGGTTTGGGATGATTTCTGTTCTTGGTATTTGGAAATGATTAAACCAGGATATCAGCAGCCGATTGATTCAAAAACTTTGGAAGCAACAAAGTTATTTTTTGAGAAAATCTTGAAAATAATTCAACCATTTATGCCATTTATTGCAGAAGAATTGTGGCATTTAATTCGTGAAAGAAAAGATGGTGAAGATATCATAATTGCAGATTGGCCTGAGTTAAATTTAGACAATTCAGCTATTTTAAATGATTTCACACATGCAGAGGAAATTATTACAAACATCAGAAATATTCGCAAGAAAAATAATATTGCCAATAAAGTAAAAATGGATTTGTTTGTAAAGAAAAACAAAGAAATCAATACGAATTTTGATTCAGTAATTGTAAAAATGGGTAATTTATCTTTGATGGAATATACAAATGATAAAATTTCAAATGCAAATTCATTTATTGCTCAAGGAAACGAATATTTTATTCCTTTTGGAGAAAACATTGACTTAGAAGCGGAAAAATTAAAGCTGGAGGAAGAATTAGAATATACAAAAGGCTTTTTAAATTCTGTTTTAAAGAAATTGCACAACGAAAAATTTGTTGCAGGAGCCCCTGAGCAAGTTTTAGCTAATGAACGCAAAAAAGAAGCGGACGCTTTGGAAAAAATTGCAATTTTGGAAGAAAAATTGGGGAGTTTGGTGTGAATGAATAATTAAATTTGAATTTGAAAATTTAATTTTGTAAATTTGATAAAAATTACTAAAATGAATTCTTCTGAATTAAAATTAAGGATATTTCGTCAAATTGATTCTCTTGATAAATTGAGTTTGGAGGAGTTTTTTGGTATAACTAATAATTACATTAAAAGTAAATAAGGAATTGGAGATTGGGAAGGTTTAACAGAAGAGGAGATTGAGTCTATTGAGTTGGCTTTAGTTCAATTGGATTGTGGAGCTGGAATACCTCATAATTTTGTTATGAATGAAATGAAATCAAAATATTTTGCAATTACCCCTTTAGTTGAAAGTTTAATTGGAGTAATAAATTTTTTGAAAAACCCTGATACTTCCCGAACAAAAGTGATTTAGACTTTAAAAATGATTTTTGTTAAAACGTTATGACGCCATAGGTGTCAAATATTTATAACGACGGATGAAGTCCGTCGCAAAACTAAAAATTAAATCTTTTTTGGCGGGTGTTTTTGTTTAAAAACCATGCCAAAAACCACTAAAATTAGTAATTCGGGAAGCAAATGGGTAATTTAATAAATTTTAATAAAAATTGGATTTATAAAAACGATTGTCGCAATTTTTTATCCCGAAAATATTCGTAAAGAAGAAAATATAATTTCTGAAACCCTTCAATTCCCATATCAATTCAGTCACCATGCTCCGAGGAATTGCAGCAATGATGGTTTGTTTGTTTCATTTTACAGGAACATTAAATAATCCTTTTTGGCACAATGAAGTAGGGTTCTATGGTAAATTTGGAGTGCACATCTTCTTTGTGATTTCTGGATTCATAATACCATATTCAATGTATAAATCTAACTATAAATTGAAAAATTTTTGGAGATTTGTGTTAAAAAGAATAATTCGAATTGAGCCAGCTTATATATTTTCTATTGTTTTAATTATAATAATTAGTTATGCCGCAAAATTGTCGCCATATAATTTAAATTCAAATTTAGATTTTTTCACCGTAAATTCTTTTTTACATCTATTTTATTTAATTGATTTTTTTAATGGATATTGGTTAAATCCTGTTTTTTGGACTCTAGCAATTGA
>CAMBRH010000317.1 GCA_945870115.1 Chitinophaga pinensis
TAATGCACCAAATGATACGTATGCTGCTTTGGGAAAAAATGGCCAAATTATAAATGTTGTTCCTTCGCAAAATATGGTTTTCATTCGAATGGGAGATGCTGACGGAACGAGTTTGGTAGGAAATCAATATTGTGATACAATTTGGCAAAAAATTAATTTGTTACCTTGTTCGGGAGGAATTTTAAAAAACTCAAAAGATGCTGAAATTAGCATTTTCCCAAATCCAAGTAAGAATTTCTTGACAATTAAATCAGACTTAAAAATAAATAAAATAGAAATTTTTGACATGAACGGAATTAATTACGTTCTTCCATCAATAAATAATTTAATAAATATCGATAGATTAGAAAAAGGAATTTATTTTTTGAAAGTAAATTCTGACAATGAGACAGTAATCAAGAAATTTATTAAGGAATAATTCATGCACGTTCTATTAATTCCTTCTTGGTATCCTTCCAAAAACCAACCTTATAACGGAAATTTCGTCCAACGTCATGCCACATTAATTTCCCAAAACCATAAAGTTACTGTTTTAAATTTTGTTTCAGAAAATATAAAACATACACTAATTGAATCTACTGATAAAGGAAATTTGAATGAAATTACTATTTTTTATCCCAAGAAAAAAAATAAAATCTTCCAATTAATTTCTTTGAGAAAAGCATTTTTAGAAGTTGTAAAACAAATAAAAGAGGTGGATATTATTCATGGTCATGTAATTTTAGAAAAAGGCTTACTTTTTATTTGGGCAAAAAAACATTTTAAAAAAACACTTTTTGTTACAGAACACGGATCTTATTTTTTTAGAGAAAACTATTCCAACTTATCGGTTTTTCAAAAAATGACGATTATTCAGACAATGAAAAATTGCGACTATATAAGTTGTGTTTCAGAAGTTTTGAAGGAGGAGATTTCTTATTTATTTCCAAGAAAAAAAATACAAATCACTTCAAATAGCATTGACACAGAATTATTTAATGTAAAGGAAAACGAGCTTGGTAATAAAGCTAAAATTAATTTTATTCACATTTCGACTTTAGATAAAGTTAAGAATCCACTAAAGATTATTCAAGCTTTTGAAAAGCTTAGTGTGCAAACAAAAATTGATTTCTTATTGACAATTATTGCTGAAAAAGCGAATTTAGAAATTAGTTCATATATTCAAAAAAGCATAATTAAGGACAAAATTTCTTTAGTCGGACCATTGGAAATTGAACACGTTGCTGAGGAATTATCAAAATCGGATGCTTTGGTTTTGTTTTCAAATTTTGAAACTTTTTCTTGTGTGATTGCAGAAGCTTGGGCCTGCGGAATTCCAGTAATTTCATCCAAAGTTGGAATTGCAAAAGATATGAATTCAGATTTTGGTATTTTAGTTGAAGATAAGGAAATTGAAACTTTAACTTTCGCATTAAAACAATTTATTGAATCAAAAAAAGTATATGACAAAGAAAAAATTAGAACTCACGCACTTCAGTTTTCTAATGAAAATGTATTAAAAGCTTTCAATGATTTTTATTCTTTAAAAAAATGAAGGATCTGAAATTTTGTTTGTTTTTTGTGGTTTTATTAATATCAAAAATTCACGCTCAATCAAATTGGAAAGATAATTTATTTATTTCCTCAAGTTATAAATTTGGTTCGGTTTTACCTGAATATCAATTTGTACATTCAATCGTTGATCAAAACATTCAGCAAGTTGAACTTTCAGTCTTTAAAGAAACTTCTGGTAAAAATTATTGGCAAAAAATATATAAATATCCCAAATTAGGTTTTTCATTTTTTTACACTTCATTGGGGAATAATGAAATTTTAGGTCATGAATTTGCACTTTTTCCATTTGTTTCATTGCAATCTTCTCCAAGCAAAAAATTTCACATTGAAAATAAATTTGGTTTGGGAGCAGGATTTGTCACACGGAAATTTAATTTAATAAACAACTATAAAAATGTCGCTATAGGTTCAAAATTAAATGTACATTTTTCCTATGAATTAGGAATGAATTTTAATTTAAACGAAAAATTAAATTTAAAAACCGCCTTAAATTTTAATCATTTTTCAAATGCAAATCTGAAAGAACCAAATTTAGGAATCAATACTTTTTCAGCTTCATTAGGTTTTGACTACTTAATTGGAAAAAAAACAGAACGGCTTTCACCAGAAATACCAGAATTTAATCCAAAAAATGAATTTGCATTTATTTATGCTTTTGGAGGAAAACACACGCGAGCATTGCAGCAAACTGTTTATTTTACCTCCTCAATTTCTCTTGAATACAAGCGGGTTTCAGGTAGAATTTTTCATCTTGGCGGAGGTTTGGATTTGTTTTATGATGCGGCAACGAAAACAGAAATGTCAGTGCCGGGAAAAATCCCTTACAAATCAATTTATGATTTCAGGACCGGTTTTCATCTTTCACAAGAATTCGTTTACAATAAATTTAGTTTTATACTGCAAGAAGGATTTTATATTGGTTTGACAGACAAAGTTGAAAAAAGTCCAATCTACAATCGAGCAATTTTTAGATACAAATGGAATGAACATTTCTTCACACATATTTCAATGAAATCACATTTATATATTCTCGATTATCCAGAAATTGGCTTAGGAATTTATTTGTAACTATCACAAAAAAAATGTAAGTTTGTAAACATGAATCTAAAAGAAAATCAAATTAACGAAATTAATGAGCTTTGTAAAAAGCATCATGTTGAAAAAATGCATCTTTTTGGTTCAGTTCTTACCAACAAATTTAATAGTAAAAGTGATATCGATTTGTTAGTCAAATTTAATGATTTTGACTTGAAATTATATTTTTTAAATTATATGGATTTAAAAAATAAACTAGAAAAACTTTTAGAAAGGAGTGTTGATTTAGTTGAAGAACAAACACTTAAGAATCCATTTTTAATAAATTCAATAAACAGGAACAAAAAACTAATTTATGGATGAAAATATTTTAAAATGGTTATTTGACATTAAAACATCTATTGGCGAAATTGAAAGTTATTTCGAAAATTCTAAATTCGTCTTTGAAGATTACAAGTCAAATGTGATGTTAAAACGGGCCGTTGAAAGAGATATTGAAATAATTGGAGAAGCAACAAATAGAATTATTAAACTTGAGCCAAATTATATAAATTTAATATCTGAATCTAAATCAATAGTAAGTCTGAGAAATCAAGTAATTCATGCTTATGATAATATTTCTGACGAAAAAATTTGGGCGATATTAATTAATCATTTACCGATACTTAAAATCGAAATTGAAAGTTTACTAAACCCTTATTTGTGAAAATAATTTTATTTTTTATTCTTTTTTTGACGCTTTTCTCTTGCAAAAAAGAATCATCGCTTCAATCTGAAATAATTTCTTGCGAATATTTTGATAAAATTTCACTTAATTCCTATTTTGAAGTTGTTTTAATTCAAGGAAATTCAAATTCTATTCAATTTGAAGGGAAAGAAAATCGTTTCAAAAAGATAGATTTTGAAGTCAAAGATTCACTTTTAACAATTAAAAATAGCTCCCACGGAGTTTGGTTAAATCCAGATAAAAATAAAATAAAATTATACATCAACTTTAAAGATTTGAAGAATTTAAGTTTAAATGAATCATGCGAAGTCAGTAATTTAGGAACTCTCCAAGGCAATGAATTGGGAATTACTTGCGCTAGTAAACTTAATAATGCAAAATTAAACTTAGATTATTCTACCATTTA
>CAMBRH010000318.1 GCA_945870115.1 Chitinophaga pinensis
TTAAACCTTCTCAGCTTTGCAAAAAATACCGAATTTGGCTTAAAACACGAATTTGAAAAAATCAAATCGTATGCTGATTTTAAAGAATCGATTCCCCTTTCAAGCTACGAAACACTTAAACCATTAATTGACAGATTAATTGCTGGCGAACAAAACATTCTTTGGCCTTCAGAAACCAAATGGTTTGCAAAATCTTCTGGCACCACTTCGAGCAAAAGTAAGTTTATTCCTGTCACGAAAGAATCTTTATTCGATTGCCATTACAAAGGCGGCAAAGATTTGTTAGCACTTTATTACGAGAATTTCCCAAATAGAAAATTATACAACGGCAAACATTTAAATGTTGGAGGAAGTTTGCAGGTCAATCCAAACATTGAAGATTCATATCTTGGCGATATTTCTGCAATCATCATGAAAAATTTACCTTGGTGGGCTGAAATCAAACGTATTCCATCAAAAGAAACTGCTTTGATGTCCGATTGGGAAAGCAAATTGGAAAAAATGGCTGCCGAAACCATGAATCAAGATGTGTATATTTTGACTGGTGTTCCAAGTTGGACTTACATTCTACTCAAGAAAATTCTTGAAATTTCTGGTAAAAAAAACATAACAGACGTTTGGCCAAATTTAGAATTGTATCTTCATGGCGGAGTGAGTTTTGAGCCCTACAAAAAATTGTTTCAAGAAATAATTTCAAATCCTGAAATGAATTATGTTGAAACTTACAATGCATCAGAAGGATTTTTTGGTATCCAAGATGGAGTAAATTCAGAAGAATTATTGCTTATGTTAGATTACGGGATTTTTTATGAATTTATCCCAATGTCAAATTTTGACGGAGAAAATTCTACTGAAATAATCGAATTGAGTGAAGTTAAATTAGATACAAATTACGCATTGGTCATCACAACAAATGGTGGACTTTGGCGTTATATCATTGGTGATACCATAAAATTCACTTCCCTCCTACCATTTAAGTTTGTTGTAACAGGAAGAACAAAAAGTTACATCAATGTTTTTGGAGAAGAATTGATTGTTGACAATGTCGAAAAAGCATTAGCAAAAACCTGTGAATTGACAAATTCAGCAGTAAAAGATTTCACCGCAGGACCAAATTATTTGGAAGAAAACAAACAAGGAAAACATGAATGGCTGATTGAATTTGAGAAAAACCCTTCTGATTTGAATGAATTTGAATCAATTTTAGACAAAGAAATTTGTAAAATAAATTCAGATTATGAAGCAAAAAGAGCAGCTGATTTATTACTTTTAAATTTATCCATTCAAGCTGTTAAAACTGGCACGTTTGATGCTTGGTTAAAGGAGAAAGGTAAACTTGGTGGACAAAGTAAAATTCCTCGTTTATCAAATGACAGGCAAATAATTGAAGAAATATTAGCTTTTACATAAATTTAATAAAAATGAAAAACAAAAGTATTATTTTCTTTCTCTTAATTTTTGTTTCTCTTTCTGAAATCAAAACTTATTCTCAAGATTCTTTAAGTCAAACTATTGAATGGAAAAAAGACACCATTTTCACTTTTACAAATGAAATAGTTTGGAATTTAGATCACTTTGGAAATTTATATATTGCAGATAAAGATAATCTCAAGAAATTAGATCCCAAGGGCAAAAAAATGTTTTCACAAAGTTTGAAAAAATACGGTGAAATTGCAAAAATTGATGTCCGAAATCCAATGAAACTTTTGCTTTTTTCAGAACAGCAACAAAGTTTGTTTTATTTGGACAATACCTTAACCAAGCAAGAGAATGATATCGATCTTGGAGATGTAGAAACCATTGGATTTGAAATAAATTACGCCACACAGGTTTCTTCTTCCTCACAAGCCGATAAAATTTGGGTTTACGACCAAGAAAATTCCACCATTAATTTAATTGCATCAAATCAAGCACAATCACTTAAAATTGAAAATTCTGCGGGATTATTAAACTTTTCAAAAGTAAATCAATTTTTTGAAGCCAATGGAAATTTATGGATTGTAGATCCTCAAAAAGGAATTTTCACCTTCGATATTTATGGAACTTTATTGTCACATCTTGAAATTAATGAAATTACATGGTTGGAAGTGGATGATAATTATATTTATTATTTAAAAGAAAATAAAATCATAATTACCAATTTAAACTCAAATTCAAAAAAAGAACTGATTTTACCTATTAAAAATGTTGGGAAATTTAAAATAAGGGAAAAAAGTATTTATTTGGAAAGTGAAAATTCTATTTTTAAATACAAAATGGAAATATTTTAATTTTTTTTTGTCGTCAATTGATACATTATTTGTAATTTAGACACATCAAAAAAATAGAATTATGCATATCGCAGTAGCAGGAAATATCGGAGCAGGAAAAACAACACTTACTAAGATGTTGGCAAAACATTATGGTTGGGAAACACACTTAGAAGATGTTGAATTGAATCCGTATTTAAATGACTTTTATGACGACATGCAACGCTGGTCTTTTAACCTGCAAATCTATTATTTGAATAGTCGTTTTACACAAATTCAAGAAATTATTCAAACAGAAAGAATGGTAATTCAAGATCGTACCATTTATGAAGATGCTTTTATTTTTGCACCGAATTTACATTCAATGGGTTTGATGACAACCAGAGATTTTGAAAATTATTTTTCACTTTTCAACTTAATTGAATCCTTCGTTAGTGCACCAGATTTATTAATTTATTTGCGAGCAAGTGTTCCAACGTTGGTAAATCACATTCAAACAAGAGGAAGAGATTACGAAGAAAGTATTCGTTTGGATTATCTGAAAAGATTAAACGAGCGTTACGAAGCATGGATTTCAACTTATGATAAAGGAAAAATGTTAATCATTGATATTGACAACAATAATTTTACGACAAGTCAAGAAGATTTAGGGAAAATTATCAATTCAATTGACGCTGAAATAAATGGACTATTTTAAACGAATTATGAGTTTTGAGTTATGAGTTATAAATAAGTGTACTTATTCATAACTCAACATTCATAACTCATAACTATTTTCAATAAACATCAACAACTAAGTTATTTTCTTCAATCAACTTTCTTAAATTTAACAAAGCATATCTCATTCTTCCTAAAGCTGTATTGATACTAATTGATTCAATTTCAGCAATTTCTTTGAAAGACATGTCTTGAAAAATACGCATTTGAATCATTTCTTGCTGTGATTGAGGTAAATAATTAACCAATTCAACCATTTGATCTAAAACTTCTTTTTTAGACATTTTTTGCAAAACATTATCTTCGCCACTAGAAATTAAACTAAAGATATTGAAATCTTCTTTTAAGGAAGAACTTTCTCTCACAAATTTAACACGGTTTGCTTTTCTGAAATAATCTATTACTGAATTTTGTGCAATTCGGGTTGCCCAAGGCAAAAATTTACCTTCTTCATTATAATTTCCTAACTTAATGGTATTGATTATTTTGATAAATGTATCTTGAAACAAATCATCCGCTAATTCATTGTCTTTAACTTTCACAACAATCGAACGGTAAATTTTATTTTTATGACGCATTAGCAATACTTCGAAGGCTTTCTCGTTTCCTAAAATATATGATTTGATTAACGCTTGGTCATCTAAGTTCTTAATTGACATAACTTTCAAAATTAACTATAGCCGAAACTATGATTTGTATTAATAATAATTTAAAAGTAAATGTCTAATCTATA
>CAMBRH010000319.1 GCA_945870115.1 Chitinophaga pinensis
CCATCAGCGTCAATTAACAAAGGAACTTTACAATTTTTAAGAACATTTTTAAGTAAAATCTCTGAATCTAAAGACATTCCGATTCCTGGACCAATAGCACTACACGAATATTTATCAAAATTCAATTCTTGATTTTCACGAAAACTCAACATCGCTTCTGGTAGAGAAACTTGGAGAATATTTCTTTCTTCTTCTGGAATATTAACTGTTAACAATCCAACTCCGCAATGTAAACAAGCCTTTGCTCCTATTACAGCGGAACCAATCATGCCTTTACTTCCTGCAATTAAAAGTGCATGACCAAAAGTTCCTTTATGGGAATTTGCATCTCGTACTTTTAAGATTGGTTTTACGACTTCTAAAGTTAATTCTTTCAAATGGTTTGTTTGTTTAAGTTACTAAATTACGAGAAAAAATTGAGATATTAGTGAGAAAAATTAATTAAAAAAATTGCATTAACTATTTGTTTCTCAAAAAGGAAATTTTAGAGGTTTTGGTCATGTTTTTTAAACAAAAACACACGCCAAAACTGAATCTATTCACTTCTATACGACGGATTTACATCCGTCGTTATAAATATTCCACTCCTACGGAGTTTTTGAGGGAAAAAACAGATAATCATTAATTAATCAAAAGGGCTCAAGCACAAAATTATAAAGTTACCTTGTTGTTTTTTTGGTTAAATTCTCCTGAAATGGCAGTTGAAAGGGTGAAATCTCGCGTAGAAAAAGGAGGACACCACATTCCAACAGATGTTATTTTTCGTCGATATGAGCGAGGAATTAAAAATTTATTCGAGATTTATGCCGATATTTGTGATGATGTTTCAATCTATGACAATACGAAGTTCAAAAAAGAACTGATTGCAACAAATAAAGATTTGAGCTATTTAATAATTTTAAATCAAAGTAAAATGAGACAAATGCAAAACGTTGTTGGCGAGCCAAGGGAACATTATATGAATGCTCATACTATGAAAATTGACGATGCCTTAGCAATTCATTACCGAAAATTGGTAGAAAAAACGATTGCTGAAAATTCATATTTAGTTGTTTCCAATGATGATGGCGAAATTATTAGAAAATATGCGCCGGAATTAAAATTAGAATTGGAGGCTGGATTAATTTAGGTTAAATAGAAAAAGTGATTTATTGAAAATTTTATTAAAGTTATAAAAATCATTCCATTTTTTCAATTTTCAAAATTACAAGTCCAAAAGACCAACTTGATAATGGCTTATAAAAAGTATGCTGATTAACGTATGTTATTTTATATTTTTTATTTAAATGTTTAGGATTAATTCTTTCTATTCCTTCTTCAGCAGATTTAATATAGTCAAACTTATCCTTGAAATCATTTGCATCATTAAATTCAAACCAATAATTGCTTTCTATTTCTACTCCATCCAAAGATTTAAAAGTTATTTTATCACCTTCTTCCCCCTTAAATCCAGCTTGTAAAATTGCTATTTCTGTTCTTGGTGCATACAATTTTATTAAAGAGTCGATTTTTGCAACTAAATCTCCAAAAAGAGCTCCGCAGTCACAACTTTTATAATCAAATTGACTGGTGTCGGCTGGTGTTAAAGTTCCATCTAAGGTGATATTTTTAAGGTCTCGACTTAAGACTCTATTCGCATCTTTGAGCGAATCAGCAACTACATTAATTGCGAGCATTTTTTCATAAATCCGATTCATTTGATTCAATTGCTTATTTGTAAGCAATTCGAAACTATCAATTTTTTCAATATTCAACTTATTTAAGTCGAATAAACTATCATTTTTACTCTTTTCGATATTTAATTTCAAGTTTAGAGAAGAAACAAGCGCTTGAAGACTGTCACTTTTCAAAATAAGTTCCTTTTTATTCTGTGAATAAAAAAATGAATAGCTGAATAGGATAAAAAAAAGGATTTTAATCTTCATTACTTTTTGATTTAATTTCTAATATTATTCAAAATTAGTTACTTTAAATCTTTAAAAAAATGATAATTATCAGAAAAATATTTTTAAATATTTTTTTTAAAAAAGATATTTCTTTTTTATTTTTTAGTATTTTGATGAATAATCAATTCTTCACTAAAAAACTTTCTAAATATTCTCTATGCTCAGGATGAGCGATTTTAATTAAAAGTTCTGCTCTTTCTTTTAGTGTTTTTGCATATAAATTGACAGCACCATAGTCAGTAACTACCCAATGAATATGAGCCCTCGTAGTTACAACCCCAGCACCTTCTTTTAAATACGGAACTATTTTAGAATCTCCATTTTTGGTTGTGGAAGTCATAGCAATAATTGGTTTTCCTTCCTCTGACAAAGAAGCTCCTCTAATAAAATCCATTTGCCCACCGACTCCAGAAAACATTTTTGAACCAATGGAGTCTGCGCAAACTTGTCCGCTAAGATCTATTTCAATTGCACTATTAATAGCAACAACTTTTGGATTTTTCCTAATTACTTCTACACTATTTACGTAGGAAAAGTCCAACATTTTAACAAATGGATTATCATCAATAAAATCATATAATTTTTTTGTTCCAACAGCAAATGATGCAATAATAGAATTTCTATGTTTACTTTTTTTAGAACCTGTTATTACTCCATTTTCTACCAATGATAAAATGCCATCTGAGATCATCTCAGAATGTATTCCTAAATCTTTGTGATCCATCAGACAAGAAAGTACTGCATTTGGAATATCTCCAATTCCCATTTGAAGAGTCGATCCATTATCAATTAATTTAGCAATATGCTCTCCTATTTTTTTATGTTTCTCAGAAATTGGTTTAATGTCAATCTCTGGAAGTTCTTGATCATGATTTACTAAATGATTAATTTTTGAGAAATGAATAAAACCATCACCGTGAGTTCTCGGAATAAATCGATTGACTTGAGCGATAACAATTTTAGCACTTTGAATTGCAGCTAAGGAAATGTCCACTGATGGACCTAAGCTACAAAAACCATGTTTATCAGGTGGTGAAACTGATATTAAGGCTACGTCCAAAGCAATTAAACCGTTTCTAAATAAACTAGGCACTTCGCTTAAAAAAACAGGTAAATAACTACCTCTTCCATTTTGAATATTCTCCCTTATATTCTGACCAATAAAAAAAGGTTTTAAATTGAATGATTCACTATATTTAAACTCCGCATATTCTGCAAATCCTTCAGTATGAATTGAATATATGCTAACGTTTTTCAACTCTTTATATCTTTCAACCAGAGTTTTAATTAATAAAAAAGGAACTGAAGCAACAGAATGAATAAAAATGTGATCATTTGATTTAACGCTTTTGACCGCTTCTTTTGCTGAAATATACATTCTACAATAATTAATTTATTTTTTATAATAATGGAAACAAAATTTGTTTTCTTTCGAACTAAAGAAAGCTATAAATCCATTTTTAACAATTGTTTTAAACTACTGTAAACCAATTACCCTAATTATTAAAAAAAGTCAATTCACCCTTTTTCATTTGATGAAAAGCTCGAGATAAATAGGCGATACAGATACGCATTGAGTCAAAAGATTCTTCACTTTCAGCACTGATTTCTTTTTTCTGAAGTTTTAAAAGTAATTTCATGTACAAGGCATGAAACATAATTTCAATGTGATTTTTATCTTTTAAATTTGATTTATTTTTAAATTCTTCAATATGATCGATTGCAGTATCATAGAGGGTTTTATATT
>CAMBRH010000320.1 GCA_945870115.1 Chitinophaga pinensis
AAGAAAAAATTGAAAACTTCAAAAAGCAATTTTCTGAATTCTTACCGATTTTAACACCGTGCTTTGATGAAATTATTTTTAATCGCGAAATTTGTTCCAAAGGTTTTAAATCTAATTTATGGGAGTCGCTCAATAAATTAACAGCTGATCATGATATTATTTTAGCCTATTTATTAGCTATTAACATCACTGAACATTATTTATTTGAGCAAATCAAAAAGATTGATTTTATTGAAAACAGTAATCAAGATTCATTGTTTGAATGGCACGGAAAACCAGTAACCTTTGTTGAAGTAAAGCTTTCGCTTATTATTTCAAACTATTTGAAAAATGATCAGTTAAGTGAGTTTCAATTCCTTCAAAAATTGGCTTATTTTTATAAAGTTGAATTAACTAATCCATATAAGACCGTAGGCGAGATAAAATCACGTAAAGGACCTAAACCAAAAGTAATAATTCAGTTACAATTTGATTTTGAAAAAGTAATCTAAATTTTATGAATTGTAATTTTAATTACCTGATTAACTATTATTTACGCTCATAAATTTATCGTACTACGATAAAAAGTGAAAAACCGCTAAAAACTACTCAAAATTTTAAAAATTTAGGATTTTTAATGTGTTTTTCACTTAATTTTTCATTTTTTTTAAATCCAGTTGAAATTAAATTGAAATTTTCAGAAAAATTCCTATTCAAATTTAGCTAAAAAGCTAAAAATTTCATCAAATAGCACTTAATTTCTCTAAAATCATATCGTAGGACGATAAACCGAAAGAAAAAAGTTAAAGATTTGACCTCGAATTTCAAATTTATAAAGATGTCTGTAAATGTCATTACTCAGGAGGATTTTGATTTGTTCAAAAAAGAATTCATGGAAGAGTTCAAAAACAAAGTAGTCGAAGAACTTAAAAATTTTCTCAATGAAAAACAAACGAGATTGCTGCAAGAAACAAAAAAGCAAAAATTTCTAAAATCCTATCAAGTTGAAAAGATGTTAGGAATTTCAGCCGGGACGCTCCAGAATTTAAGAATTAATGGAACAATCCCTTTTTCCAAAGTTGGAGGAACAATTCTATTTGAAGAAAATGAAATTTTGCAATTGATTAAAGATAATAAATTCAATACAGAAACTGTTTATGAAACAATTTTCAAATAAAGTAAATTTCATAAAACATTTTTTAGAAGTAAACGAATTATTTCAAGCCGATGAAAGAATTACACCTTTTCACATCAGCTTGTATCTTTCTTTATTCCTGGAGTGGAACCATGCAAATTTTAAAAATCCTATTTCGATAAGTCGAAGTGAAATGATGCGGATTTCTAAAATTGGATCCAGCAACACATACACCAAAATCTTAAAAGAACTCCACGAATTAAAATACATCGAGTATTACCCATCTTTTAATCGCTATACAGGTTCAAAAGTACTCCTGTTCACATTCGATAATAGTAGTGATAATGGTAGTGATAAAGCATCTGATAATGGAAGTGATAAAGCAAGTGAAATGCAAGTGCGACCTTACTTAAACTATAATAAACTTAATAAAACTAAACAAACTAATAAAACTATTGATATGAACACAAAAAATAAAAAAAATAATGTACTTCTTTTTGAAGAAGAAATTAGTCCTAAAAAAGTACTCCACTCGTTTCCCAAGTCACTTATTGAAGTTAAAATTTTATTTATGGAGAAAAAATTTCCTTCAACTGAAGCTGAAAAGTTTTACAACTATTTTGAATCCAATGGATGGCTTGTTGGAGGAAGAAGTAAAATGAAAAATTGGAAAGCAGCTGCTAATAATTGGATGCTGAATTCTAAAAAGTTTAATCCAGTAGAAAAAGAAAATCATTATCAAACAAACGAAGACAAACAATTTGATATACCTCTCTAAATTATTTTATAAATAAGCAAAATACAACAAAATGGAACAAACAAATCATTTCGAAATTCGCGATAATTTCAAATATTATGACTTTGAAAAAACAATGACTTTTTTGAACAAGTTTGGAAAGTCAAAGTTTGGCGAAAAATTTCAGATTCAACGCAGCGACTCCAAAATTTTATATCAACTGATGATTTACGCAATTCGTGATGAAGAAAATTGCAAAAAATACAAACTTGATTTAGATAAAGGTATTTTGTTGATCGGAAAAGTTGGTTGCGGAAAAACTTCATTGATGGATATTTTCAGAATTCTTCATTATCGAAATTTGCATTACAACATGTATTCCAGTAGAGAAATTGCTAAAGAATTTAGTGTAAAAGGTTTTGAAACCATTGACAAGTATGGTAAAATGAAAAGACCAATTTGTTTAGATGATTTAGGAATAGAACAAAACATTAAGCATTTTGGAAGTGAATGTAATGTTATGGCTGAAATTCTTTTAAGTCGATACGATTTAATGAAATACGATGGGATTATTACCCACGCCACAACAAATCTAAACGCCGATGAACTTGAAAAAATCTATGGAAATCGTGTTCGATCTCGATTACGTGAAATGTTCAATGTTTTACACTTTCCAGCAGATGCCATTGACAAGAGAAAGTGATTTGTGTTCATATGTCTAATAATCTAAAAATCCAGTAATTTAAAAGTATAAAAAATGAAAATCCCAAAACTCGACACTTCAAAAATCGTCCAAGTACGATTAAATGAAAACCAATATTACCAGGAAGAATTTCCAAAAAAACAAATTGTTTTACATCACACCGTTTCCAATGGAAATGCTAAAAATGTCATGTCATGGTGGGCGAAAACTCCCGCCAAAGTTGGAACAGCATTTATCATTGATCGAGAAGGAATAATTTACCAATGCTTCAGCTCCAAACATTGGGCACATCATTTAGGAACTAAATCCAAACAAAATAAGCAGTTAAATCAAGAATCGATTGGAATAGAATTATGTTCGTGGGGACCACTCACCAGAAAAGAAAATCCAATGTTAAAAGGAAGTCCAAAATTCTTTTCATCTACTGGCACAGAAGTACCAAAGGAAGAAGTTTTAAAATTGGTTAAACCATTTCGAGGTCATTTATATTTCCAAAAATACACCTCATCACAGTTAAAATCTTTACAAATCTTAGTGAATTACCTGTGTGAAACGTACAACATTCCAAAAACTTACAATGTTGACATGTGGGAATATTCTAGGATGGCCATGAAAAGCAATCCTGGAATATATACCCACGTTTCTTTTCGAAAAGATAAATCTGATTGTTTTCCGCAGCTTGAATTAATCGAAAAACTTAATAATTTGTGATTTATTTTAGTACTTTGTTGCGTGTTATATAAATTGTTTATATATTTCGCAACAAATTACTAATAAAATGCTAGTTTCAGATTACATCAGACATATTCAAGGCTATGAGGAATATGCCTTTACGTGGGATGAACTTATGAATTATTGTCAAGCACCCGAAATTACATTAAGAGCAGAATTACTTAGATTAGCAAAAAAAAATGAAATTCTTAACATTCGTCAAGGATTCTATATAGTGATTCCACCAAAATATAAAAATATAGGAAAAGTACCAATTCAATTATACATTGATAAGCTATTTAATTTCTTGCAAAGAGAATATTATGTTGGTTTTTTTTCGGCTTCAACAATTCATGGTGCAGCTCATCAACAAATGCAAAAAGATTATGTAATGACTGTTGCACCAGCATTAAGAGATATTA
>CAMBRH010000321.1 GCA_945870115.1 Chitinophaga pinensis
TATCTACTAAAACTGGTCCAGGTCTTCCGCTTTTTGCAATGTAAAATGCTTTAGCAATCGCTGGAGCAATTTCATCAGCATTTGTTACTTGAATATTCCATTTTGTAACTGGCATAGAAATTCCAATAACATCTGTTTCTTGGAATGCATCCGTTCCTAATAAATGAGAAGCAACTTGGCCCGTGATGCAAACAACTGGCGTAGAATCAATCATTGCATCGGCTAAACCAGTAATTAAATTTGTAGCTCCAGGACCAGAAGTTGCAAAAACAACACCTGCTTTTTTAGAAGTTCTAGCAAAACCTTGAGCTGCATGAATTGCTCCTTGTTCGTGGCGAACTAAAATGTGATTTATCGAATCTTTGAAATCATATAACGCATCATAAATAGGCATAATTGCTCCTCCGGGATAACCAAATATTGTTGTTACTCCTTCCGCAACTAAACTTTGCATGACGGCTTCTGCCCCTCTAATATTTTCACTCATTTTTTTAATTTTTATTTATCTGTTACACATCCTTTAGAAGCGGAGGAAACGCATTTTGCATATTTATATAAAATACCTTTTTTTACTTTCAATTCAGGTTTCTGCCACCTACTTTTTCTTAAAAGTAATTCTTCATCAGAAATTTTCAATTCCAATGTATTATTTTTTGCATCAATTGAAATAATGTCTCCGTCTTTGACAAGTGCAATCGTTCCACCTTCATAAGCCTCAGGAGAAATATGTCCAACAACAAATCCGTGTGAACCGCCAGAAAATCTTCCATCAGTTATTAAAGCAACTTTGTCACCAAGTCCAGCGCCCATAATGGCAGAAGTTGGTTTCAACATTTCAGGCATTCCTGGTCCACCTTTTGGTCCACAACTTCTTATAACAACAACATTTCCAGCTTTAATTTTTCCTGATTGAACTCCATCTATAACTTCAAATTCATCTTCAAAAACAATAGCTGGTCCTTCAAAATATTCGCCTTCATTTCCGCTAATTTTTGCGACAGATCCTTCAGTGGCTAAATTTCCAAATAACATTTGTAAATGTCCTGTTTTTTTAATTGGATTTTCAATTGGTTTAATAACATCTTGTCCTGCTTTTAGTTCAGAAATGTCTTTTAAATTTTCAGCCATTGTTTTTCCTGTAACGGTCAAACAATTTCCATTAATTAGTCCTTTTTCTAATAAATATTTTAAAACTGCAGGAATTCCACCGACATTATGAAGATCTTCCATCAAATATTTTCCACTTGGTTTTAAGTCTGCTAATACAGGGATTCTATCCGTAACGTTTTGAAAATCTTTTAAAGTAATTTCGATACCAACTGAATCTGCCATTGCAATCAAATGTAAAACAGCATTTGTTGAACCGCCTAAAATAGAAACAATTACCATTGCATTTTCAAAAGCTTCTCTCGTCATAATATCACGAGGCTTAATGTCTTTTTCCAACAACAATTTTATAGCTTTTCCTGCTTCAAAACATTCGTTTAATTTTTCATTACTCAAAGCTGGATTTGAAGAGCTGTAAGGCAAACTCATTCCAAGTGCTTCAATTGCTGAAGACATGGTATTTGCTGTATACATTCCGCCACAAGCTCCTGCTCCTGGACAAGCGTTTTTAATGATTCCTTTAAAATCTTCTTGAGAAATAGTATTGTTTATTTTTTTTCCTAAAGCTTCAAAAGCTGAAACAATGTTAAGTGATTCATTTTTCCATTTTCCACTATGAATTGTACCACCATAGACCATTATTGCTGGTCGATTTAATCTTCCCATTCCAATGATGGAACCCGGCATATTTTTATCGCAACCAACAACAGCAAGTAAGGCATCGTACCACTGAGCACCCATGACAGTTTCAATGGAATCTGCTATCACATCTCTCGAAACTAAGGAATAGCGCATCCCAGTTGTTCCGTTGGATATTCCATCAGAAACTCCAATTGTATTGAAAATTAACCCAACTAAATCTTCATTTTGAACGGATGATTTGATATTTTTAGCAAGGTCATTTAAGTGCATGTTACAGGTATTTCCTTCGTAACCAGTGCTAACGATTCCAACTTGCGCTTTATTTAAATCTTCTTCTGTTAAACCAATTCCATACAACATGGCTTGCGCAGCTGGTTGTGTTTCGTCTTGGGTTATTGTCTTACTATATTTATTTAAACTCATGATTTTAGGTTTAATAATTTTCTTTTTCTTTCCAAAGATTTGGATTCCTTAAGTAATTTATCAAGTAATTGTTGCTGATTGAGTGTTTCATTTTTTGGCATGATAAATTTAGTTTTCTCAGCGTTATTATTTAAATTCATAACATCTATTTAAATATGTAAATTCTCGTATTCGTTTTTAGAAACCCTTAATTTATAGCGACGTTGAATCATTCGAGCGTTTGTATCTTCCCAATTCATTGGAAATTTGTAATCATTAAATTGTTCAATTCCAATAACTTCTGCTGCTGTTCCACAGAAGAAGGCAGCATCTGCTGTTTCAATTTCTGAAGCTTTAAAATAGCGTTCTTCCACTTCAAAACCTAGATCTTTTGCTAATTCAAAAACAGTTGCTCTCGTAATACCAGCAAGAATATTTCCTAATGGAGCTGTTACAAATTTTCCATCTTTTTCAAAAAAGAAATTTGCTCCTGGACCTTCAGCAATGTTATCGTTCATATCTGTTAAAAGTGCCTCGTCAAAGCCTTTTGCTTTTGCTTCTGTTGTTGCTAAAATAGAATTTGTATAATGTCCAACAACTTTTGCTTCAACATGACATGATTTTGGATTTGGTCTTTGATAAGAAGAGAGACATACTTTTAACATATTATCTCCTAAATATTTCCCCCATTCCCAAGCCATGATCACAACATGAACTTTATTTGTTGGCGTTAAGGACATATTTTCTCCTAAATAAACCAATGGGCGAAGGTATGCATCTTTCAAATTGTTTTTTTCTAACAATTCATAACTTAATTGTTCTAATTCTTCAGATGAATATTTTAAATCAATGTGCATCATTTTTGCAGAATAATGTAGTCGATCAAAATGTTCTTTTGCTTTAAAAATTCGAGTTCCATCAGGAGTATCGTAGGAGCGAATTCCTTCAAAAACACCATTCCCATAATGCATCGTTTGATTGTACAATCCTACTTTTGCATCCGATGCTTTTACAAATTCTCCGTCTAAAAAAACTACTGTTTGTTCGTTGAAATACATGATTTTTATTTTTTATTTATTTTTTGATTAAATTTTTCCTAATAACAAAAAAACCTTTCTCTGATTTTGAGAAAGGTTAGAATATCTAAATATCTTTTTCCTTTCACCAAGAGGTAAAAATTGAAATTATAATAATATTGATATTTAATGTTTTCATTTTAATTTTTTTTGCTGATTAATACAATGTTATTTTTATTGATTCTTTAATTTCGTTACCTTCAACTAAAACAAAATAAACTGATTTAGCTATTTCTTGATCTAATTTTAAAATTAATTTTTCTGATTTTTTAATTGTTGTTTCTGAAATAATTTGACCCAAAGTATTAATCAATTTTAAGCTATAGTCAGCAGATTGGTTAAATTCACCGTTAACTGTTATTTCATTTAAAGCTGGATTATAATAACACGTACTTTTTTCTTTTTCTAAACAAGTATTTTCGAAGGATATAGTTGATAATAATTCACTTTTCCCATT
>CAMBRH010000322.1 GCA_945870115.1 Chitinophaga pinensis
TCTTTTAATCAAGCACAAATCGTGGGTTTTATTTTCTCTAGAGTAAATTCCATCTTTCTTCAAAGTGTCTATTTTCACTTGGCCACTTGCATGAATGATTTGAGAATCATTTAAAATAACTTTCGTTTGTCCAGCCACCAACATGTGGAGTTAAAAGCACTTTTTCTGATTGCACAAGTTGTATAAATTCTTCTGGTAGTGAACCGTCAAACATGTTTTCAAAACTCGATTTTTCGTATTCCAAAACGTCCAAACCTGCACCAAGAATTTTTCCAGCATTTAATGCATTCAATAAAGCTTTTGAATCAATAATTTTTCCTCTTGAAAGATTTAGAAGGAAAATTGGTTTTTTAAAGCTTTCAAAAAATGTGTCATTACCAAAGTAAATTGTTTCCTTATTTTGTGGAATGTGAAAACTAAGGACATCTGCTTTTTGAAAAATTTCTTCTAGAGTTGATTCTTTAATTTGATCTGTTGAAAAATCGGATTTGAATTTATCGTAAACTAATATTTCAACATTAAATCCTTGTAGTTTCTTTGCGAAAGCTGAACCATTATTTCCAAAACCAATTATTCCAACGGTTTTTCCGTCGAGTTCAAGACCTCGGTTTTTTTCTCTTTCCCACAAACCATTTTTAACATCGCGATTTGCTGTGTGAATTTTATTCATCAAAGAAAGTAACATTCCCAAGGCATGTTCTCCGACAGCATTTCGATTTCCTTCTGGAGCATTGAATAAAAGAATGTTTCTGTTTTTGCAATATTCCTCGTCGATATTTTCCATTCCAGCGCCAGAGCGAGCAATGAATTTTAGTTGTACTGCAAATTTTAAAAGTTCTTCATTTAAAGTAAATCTTGCACGAATGACAATTCCGTCAATTTCTGAAAGTTGAGATTTTGTTTCTTCAATAGTAAATTTTGTTCCATCGATGCAAGAAAAACCTGCTTGTGTCAAGCGATTTTCTAAAATTTCGTGAACTGTATCGAGAAAAAGGATTTTCATGTGGTGAATTTTATGCAAAGTAAGTGAAAAAATGGGTTTAATTTAATAGATTTTAATACACTTTTGATTTAAATAATAAAATCTAATTTAAGCCAGATTTAATTCCTTCAAAAGTCATAATTATGAAATCCTTTATGGTTTTTAAAATTTTTTTCATCAACACTAGGATAAATTATTTTCATTTGAAACCAATTGGATCAAGTTCTGGATTTTTCCCACTACCTCCCCAACTTGAAGTCGCAATTTGCGACTTCAAGTTTTCGTATTCTTCGTTCGTCAGTTGAAACATAAAATCTTGCGGAAACCTAGACAGATTTCGTTTAATTTGTTCATTTAAACGTTTGGTTTCTACAGAGTAAAGTTCTGCCAAATCATAGTCGAGCATAACCTTTACACCTCTAATAAAATAGATTTTGCTTATTATTTGTTTATCTGAAATAATTGGAATTTCGTTCATTTAGTTTTTTGTTGTAAACAAATATACAAAATATAATTGATCTTCAACTAAAATATTTAATGCTTTCACTTCACAAAAAAGCAATCTTTTTCACCATTTTCTTTGTAACATTCAAATTCATAAGAAACGTTGTCAAACTTGATTTTTCGGTAATTTGTTTCTAGAAAATGTTCTAAATTTGATCTGTAAATTCCAAAACCATATTCGTTTTCAACTATGAAAAATTCTCCCATATTTGTTTTTATTTGTTCAATTGATTTAAAGGAGAATCTTGTTGAAAATTCTTTTTTTGCAATGTCATAAATCGCATAATTTTCTTGAAATTTCACTTTCCATAAATTATTGTTCAATTTTTTCACTAAATCATACTCATTCTTGAGGCAAACATTTTTTGTAAAATCCATTAGGCCATATTTCTGACCAACATAAGGAATAATATATGAATCTTCAAAAAATAACATTCCTTCAAAAGGTTCAATAATCGTTTTATTATCTTCGTCAATAATTCCCTCTTTTCCATTTAATGAAATTTTAAAGATTGATTTATTGTTCAATACAACATCATTTATTAAATCTAATGTTGCAAATTCTGGTTTTATTTTCCAATTAATTTCATTCTCAGATTTTTCAACATCCATTAAACCTACTCCATTTATAGTTCCAACTTGAGCATGTCTTGAATCAAGAAAATTCGCAAAATAGATTTGCTCTTTAAATAATTTTTCACCCTTTGCCCCAATAAATTTTGCAGAGGTATCATTCGCAACAATGAAAATATTTTTGTCTCCGGCAAACATTTGAATGTAATCACTGGAAGATTTTATTATTTCACAGGCTCCGGGGCCAATTAAGCCAAATTGATTAGCGTTTTCATAGAGCACATATCCATTTTTGTTGACTTCTGAGATATAATCGATTTCAAATTTATTCAAAAATTGACCATTGGGAGCATAAAAATGTCTTTCTCTTGTTTTACGATTTATTCCTGTAAAATACTGAAAATAGGGATAGTTTTCACAAGAAGATTTTAAACTTAAATCAGCTGGACAAGTAATTTTTTCAGAATTTCTAAAGTCAAAATAGTCATATCCATCAAAAATTGGAGGCAAAATTAAGTGACCATTTGATTGAAGTAAACCCTTTTTTCCTTTGTAATTCGTTTCGTAACCATCAAAATAATAGTTACTTCCCATGTCTTCAGCATACAAATGTGATTCTTCAGATTTAGAAAGGTACTCATTTTGAAAAATTCCTTCTCCTTTTTCATTGTAAATGCAAATACCTTTTCCATAAACAGCTTTTATTCTTAAATAATCAGGCTGATTTATCCTCATTTCGTCTTCTACAAATTGAACTTTGTTAAATTTTGTTGGTAAAATATATTTCCCTAGAGAACTTAAAACACCGAATTTACCGTTTTTTTTCACGATGTAATAAACTTCTCGATAAGAACTGCTTTCTTCATAAAAATTTTCAAAGGTATTCTCAAGCATATCAAATTCTTCATGTAGCAAGAAATTTGACTTATTATCCCTAATAAAAATATGTTTTTTGAGAATATCATCGTAATCTTCTACCGGAATTTCACTAAATCCTCCTGGATCAAGAAAATATTCATCTAATTCGGAAGTAAAAACATATTTCTTCTTTATATTTTTTGTTTCATAATAACCATTACTTGAAAAAATAATTTCACTTTTAAGATTTAGATAAGTGAATGGTTCTAGCTCAATAATCGTGTCTTCACTTAAATTTGAAATGATAACTTTTAAATCTTCGAATTTATAAAATGAATTAAATTTTGTGTCAATAACAAATTTGAAGTCACTGTTTTTATTCAAGATAATAAAATTTTCTCCTTGTTTGGCCTTGTAAAAAGAGGAAAATTCTAAATCCGTAAGTTCGCTTAAATTCAAATTTGGGAACAATTTTTCTGGAATTCTTTCATCCACTTGTGAAAAAACAGTAAAACTGAAACTTATAAATAAAAGGAAAAGTGTTTTCATAATGTGTTTATTTTTTTGTAAAACTACACAAATATAATTTAAAAATTCTACGTTAAATGACTTATCTTTTTTAAACTAAATAGATTGTAATTTTGTTATATTGTTCATAAATCGTATTTTTGTAACAAATCTTTTCAAATCATGGAAGAAAATAATATTTTAGAGTTAGAACGCCGTTTTCAGGAGAAAATCGATAAGGAAATCAAAAT
>CAMBRH010000323.1 GCA_945870115.1 Chitinophaga pinensis
CCATTGATAAGCAGCTGAAAATTCTCTTTTCCAAAACCATTCTGAATGTTGACCATCTGATTTTATAACTGTATTTATCTCATTAGCTGCATATTGATTATTAGTCAATGTTGAAACCATGGTGTTTATTTTTGGAACCATCGTGGTAGATTCATTAGCTCCAGCTAAAAAGTAAATTCTTGTATTTTCAGTTGAAGGATTTTGATTTACAAAGGTAAAAACTTCATCACTAAACCAAAAAGAAGGAGAAAAAATACCTAATTTTGAGAAAACAGATTGGAAACGAATTCCTCCATAAAAGGAAATTAGTGCTCCCATTGAACTGCCAATTAATGCTGTTTTTTCTCTAATAGGATTTGTTCGGTAGTTTAAATCAATATAGGGTTTTAAAGTATTTACAATAAATTCCATATATAAATCACCGTCACCACCTCCATAACTTGGATTTACCCATGGCGAATATTCATTAATTCGTTCCGAACCACCATTATCAATTCCAACGATTATGGCACCAAAATCACCTTGATTGAATAAAAGATTCATACTTTCATCAACTTCCCATTCACCCGAGAAAGAATAAAACGCATCAAAAATATTTTGAGCATCTTGCATGTAAATGACAGGATAAATTTTTGTAGAATTAGCATAATCTGGAGGTAAATAAACCCAAACTCTGCGAGAACTATTCAACTGAGGAATTGCAAAATTTTCTGAAATAATAGAAACATTAGCTGCTGCTGTATGTTGACTTGCTCCATCGCAATAATCCCTCCAATTTGCAATTTGTAAGTTTAATGTTTGATTGGAATTTATGGTATATGTTCTGTTTGCAATTTCTTGACAATTAGCATCTTTTTCAACCATTAAGAAGCTGCCTTTTGTAAATTTAAATTCAATTAAACCACTAGTTTCAAATGTTATTGAGTAATTACCATCTCCATTGTTAGTCATCAAATATGTTGAATTTGAAGGTTCCCAATTATTAAAAGAACCTGCTAAAAAAATATTGTCTGCAGCATTGGAATAAGAAGGAACAGAATTAACGTTAACAGTTAATTGAAAAGAAAATAAACTATTTAATTGAAATAATATAAGAAAAAAAAGTATAAATTTTAACATATAATTGAACTGTTTAGTTTAATTAATTTGAACAAATATACAAAAAAAAGCTGAAAGTAAAAAAGAACAAATTCTCTTTACTTTCAGCTTAATATCTAATAAAAACTCTAATTTTTTATTTACAAATTGTTTCTTCGATAATTCTTAAGATTTTTCTTACTTCTTCTAATGTTGGAGCCTCAGCGTAGGTTCTTAAAACAGGCTCAGTTCCTGAAGGGCGAATCATCATCCAACGGTTTTCATCAAAGAAATATTTAAATCCATCTATTGTTTTTAATTCTTTTACTTGATATTCTCCAAAAGATTTGAAGTCGTTATTTTTGCATTGAGCAATGATTTTTTGTTTTAATTCTTCTGTGATGTGTAAATCATTTCTTTCGTATTTGAAAGGTCCAACAATTTGGTAAACTTCTTCAATTAATTCATCCAAAGTTTTACCTGATTTCGCCATGAATTCCCAGATAATCAATCCCATCCAAATTCCATCTCTTTCAGGAATATGTCCTTTTACAGCTATTCCTCCAGACTCTTCACCACCAACGATAACATCTTCTTCAACCATTATTGAAGCGATTTCTTTGAACCCAATTTTTGTTGTTTGGTGAGGTAAATTATAATGTGCAGCTAATTTTTCAACTCTTGGAGTAGTGCTGAATGCTGTTACTACTTTCCCTGTAAGTTTTTTGTAATGAGCTAAATAATGCACTAAAAGTAAAATAATGTGGTGTGAATCAACAAATTCTCCAGCTCCATTATACAAGCCAATTCTGTCAGCATCACCATCAGTAGCCAAAGCACAGCTAACATTTCCTTTTGATTTAATGTAATTTTCTAGAGGCTGTAAATTTTTCGCAATTGGTTCCGGTGCTTGGCCATAAAATGATGGATTGTGTTCACAATGTAAAAATGTGATATCAGGTAAAATGCGTTTCATTGCACTTTGGCCCGCTCCATACATTGCATCGTAAACCAAATTTAAACCTGAATTTTTGATTGCATCTAAGTCAAAATTTGCTTTTACGTGATCCACATACATTGTTTCCAAGTCAATTATTTCTAATTGTCCTGATTTTATTGCATTTTCTAAAGAAATACTTTTAAAATCAATCGTATTTTCTTCAGGAATAATATCTTCAATTTCTTGAACCAATTCTGGTTGAAGTGGTCCACCAAAATATGCTTTTAATTTAAAACCATTGTAAGATGGAGGATTATGACTTGCAGTTATTATAACTCCAATTCCGCAATTTAACTTATTTGCTCCCAAAGAAATCATAGGTGTAGAAACAAATCCTTTTGACATTTTAACTTGAATTCCTTGACTTAAGAAAATTCTAACTGCTGTGTCAACGAATAATTCACCTGCAAAACGACAATCGTGACCAACTATTACACTTGGTTTTTCGTATTTATTTTTCAACCAAATTCCTGTAGCTGTAGAAACTCTTGCAACATTTTCTACCGTAAATTCTTCTGCAATGATTGCTCTCCAACCATCTGTTCCAAATTTTATTTTTTGTGACATAGTTTTCAATTTTTGTTTTTGTGATTTAAATTAGATTTAATTGTTTTTAGTAATTGATTAAATTATTTAGTTGGCGAATTTAGATAAAATAAAGTGGTTAAAGAAATTTTTCAAATTAAAAAATAATTATTTTTAAACTATATCGATTTTTATCAAATTCCCACATTTGAAATGTTGCTTTGGACAGTTTTTAAATCCATGAATTCCGCATGGTTTACAACTTAAGTTTTCTTCAGTTTCTATCGTTTTTGAATTTTCTGATAATGGTCCAAAGCCAAAAGCCGGAATTGTGGAACAGAAAAAAGCTGTTACTGGAGCATTAATGGCAGAACAAAAATGCAAAGGTCCTGAATCATTAACAAAATTCATTTCTGCACTTTTAAATAAAGCAGCTGATTGTAAAAAGGTGAATTTTCCAGCTAAATTTTCACAATTTTCTTGATTTATTTCAACTTTAATTCGTTCACATATATCAAAATCTGATGGGCCGCCAACAATGAAAACTTTTCCTTTTTGACTTAGTTTTTGTCCAAGTTCTATCCATTTATGTTCAGGTAATTGCTTTGTAAACCAAACAGATGCTGGAGCTAAACAAAAATACTTTTCATTTTGGTAAACTGAAACGATTTCAAAATCTTCAGTAGATGGAAAAATTTCTGGTCTCAGTTTAGAAACTGCTCCATGATGGGCAATGCACATTAAATTGCGTTCAACTTCGTGTTTTCCATTTCCAATTTCGTGTGATATTTTTTTTGTATAAAAAAGCGAAAGTGGATTTTTCTTGAATCCAACTGTTGATTTCGAACCTGAAAATGCTGTTATTATTCCGGTACTTGCAAAACGATGTAAATTGATTATTTCATCGTATTTTTTGGAACGAAATAATTTAATAAAATGGAAAATTGATTTTAATTTGTTTTCCTTTTTATCGAAAGTAAAAACCTGATTTATATGTGGATTATTGTCCAACAATGATTGATTTCCCTTTCGAACCAAC
>CAMBRH010000324.1 GCA_945870115.1 Chitinophaga pinensis
GAATATTTTAATACCTCATCTTCGAAATGTATTTTAGATTTATTCAAAAAATTAGAAGGAATCAACGGAAAAGGTACTGATGTAAGCATTAATTGGTATTTTGAAGAAGATGACGAAGATATGGAAGAAGCTGGAGAAGATTATCAAGCTATAATTTCGTTGCCATTCAAAATAATCGAAGTAGAAGAAATATAATTTTTTAAAATACATATTCATTTTTCATTGTTACGCTCATAAAATAACAACATTATTTACTTGATGTAAACTCATTTGTTTTTTTATTTCACAAGCCTCGAAAAATTGAATTTTAAATTTTAAAAAAGAAAATAAATGAAAACGATCGGGATAACTGGAGGAATCGGGTCTGGCAAAACAACTGTTTGCAAGATACTTGAAGCCTTGAGTTATCCCGTTTTTTATTCAGATATTGAAGCAAAAAAAAATATGCTTGAAAACCTGGATTTAATTGCTGCAATTACGGATACTTTTGGAAAGGAAGCTTATTCAGAAAATTATACAGACAAGCAATTAAACCGAACCTTTCTAGCCAATCAAATTTTCAAAAAACCTCATTTAAAGGAGAAATTAAATTCGCTCGTCCACCCTACTGTACTTCAATCTTTTGAAAAATGGAAAACTGAACAAACAAGTGAATTGGTTTTTAATGAATCAGCCTTACTTTTTGAAACTGGATCTTACAAACGTTTTGATGAAATTTGGCTCGTTGTAGCCGATTTAGAAACAAGAATCAACAGAATCCAACTTCGTGACTCTGCATCGAGAGAAAACATCTTAGAACGCATTAAAAATCAATTTTCAGACGAAGAAAAAATGAAATTTCCATCTGAAATTATTCATAATGGCGAGAATGATTTGGTTTTGGGGAAGGTTTTGGAGTTAGTGGGGAGATAGAATTGATAAAATTATATACCATTTTTTCACTCCCCATAAAATATAACATCGTTAAATTTCAATTTAAAATATTAGTAAAACACCGTAAAAAATTTTCTAATCTAATTTTTAACCAATTTCACTGTTTCAGAAAAAGTATTTGAAGCAATTTTTACAAAATATATTCCTTTATCAAAGGATGAAATATCGAATGACACAGTTTTGTTTTCATTAGTAAAAGTTGATTGATTTAACATTTCTTTACCATTAACATCATAAATTAAAACTTCTAAAGCACTTTGGATTTCGGAAAATGCAATAAAAAATTTGTCATTACTTGGGTTAGGATAAATCTTTAGAAAATTAATTTTCTCCTTTTTTGCAACTGAATTAACTTGATCTTGCGTTAAATTATCAAATGTTTGTCCACAAGAAGTTAGGTTATTATTGAAAGCGTTTTTAACATGAGTCGCTTTTGCAAATAAATCTATTTGAGATTGACCCGTTCCTGGAACTCTTTTTCCTGCAAGAATTGCTGAATGATAAGTAATCGATTCACCAGAATTTAAAGCCGTTGAGCCAAAAGAACCCATCATTCTTCTATCACCAGGTGCATCGTTATTTGACTGTTCAGACCAAGCAAAACCTGGATCAATGCCATTTGTGCCATAATGTAAAGGATCTGAAACATCAGGAAAAACATACTTTGATTGAATTGTAGTTGCATTTGCAGAACCTGAAAAACCTGTTCCACCAAAAACTATTGTGTCACCGAACTTCCAATAACCATTTAAATAATTGTAAAATTGTTCGGAGTTTGATGGATCAGATTGACTTGAAGAACCGCCCCCACTAAAATAATTGGAAAATTCTAAACCTTTATATTCATTATCAATAATTCCATCATTAAAGCCATAACCATTTATAGTTTGCGAGGAAGAGATTCCAGAAATATCATCTAAGTTGTTTGGAGAGAATTTAACTCCTTTTAAAAATAAATTGCCAACACTAGGGATTGAGTCATCAAAACCTAACTGACCACCAGCACTGAAATCAAAAGCGTCTCCATTAAAACCATAAATTAATCCCTTTTCAATATTTGTTCCTATATAATCATCATTTGGTGCACCTAGATCAAAATCTGTATAAATTCCTGACGCTAAAGAATCATAATTTCTACTTCCTCGATTAAAAACTTCTGTTTTTAGGAATACAACATCTTGAATAGAATCTTCACAATCAAAATTATACATGTAAATATGTAATTCTAAACCAGTGCCATTGTTTAAAAAATCGCTTTCATGCTGGTGAGTTATATTTAGCAAACAATGAGTACCAGGAAAAGAAGGATATTCACCTTGAGAAGGTTCATAAATCCCATTTTGATTTAAATCAAGAAAAGGAGCTAAATTCGCACTTTGACCTTTGCTTACATCACCATGAGCAGGCCAATTTTTAATTCCCTTTGGAATAGTGTAAGAAGAAATATTATTTGCAATTGCATATACATGATAATCCATCATGTCAATATCAACATAATAGTTTTCATTGTATTGATGAACAAGCTCTTGATTATATAAACTTTGATTAGTGTAAGGACCAGGTTTATATGCATCACCATTATACAAATTCGGTTCTCCAATAAAAGTACCATTACTTTTTCCACTAATGCATTGTTTACTTACATAAATCATTCTTGAAAAAATATAATCTCCAGTGGCTGAATTATTTACAGGATTAATTATGTTTGAACCTAAACCTACTCTAGTGTTAAATGTCCCAAAATCGTAAACTGAACCATATTCTTTAAAATTATTTAGTTCATTTATTTCTCCATAAGAAATCATTAAACTTAGCATATTTTCATTTGGAATAACATTTCCAAAACTTTTTGAACCAAAAATAATCGGTTTTCCGTTTATAAAATTTGCATTTGTTGGACATACTCCTTTTAAATATAAATCTAAATTGCCACTACTTTGATTATTTACAACATAATCGGCTCCATATCTAGTAAAAAACAATTCATTTAAACCATTATCACTAGCGTAAATTAAATCACTTGCTGGTCCACCAAAACCACTAATCTGCAAACTATCTGATAAAGTAAGATTAGATAAAGAATTAGCAAAACCTAAATTGTATTTTTTTATATTATAACTGCCAGTCTTTAAACAAATGATTTGATTTGAATTCTCATTAACTCCAAAAACTTTCTGAATGTTTAAAGCGTTTATTTCTTGAGCCTCAGGAATATTATTGACAATTTTAATTCTAACTAAATCTGTTCCAGAATTAGTGAAAAGTTGCATATTATTCTCATCTTCGAAGGAAACATGCATAGTTTTATAATTTTTAGTCAGACTTTGAGTAGCAATAATAACATTTCCTAAATTGATATTTTGTTCAATTAAAAGAGTTGAAGGATTTATCTTTAAACAAAATAAGTTGTTAAATTCATCCACAATAAAAATAAATATTTTACCAAATTTGAAATAAGACTGATTATAAACTTGTTTCAATTGAATAGGTAAAAAATACAATCCAACATTTTCTGTGTAATTTTCAAATTTATGAATTCTAATTCCTTCGGCACTTGTTCCATCAATGTCTTGCGTAACAATAAATTGATTTATTCCAGATTCATAAAGTTCAATTATTCTTTCTGTTGGAGAAATTAAATCATCTGGCAAATGCGAACTAAAAGTTTGGTAGTTTCCTTGTAAATCTAATTTTGCCCATTGAACGTC
>CAMBRH010000325.1 GCA_945870115.1 Chitinophaga pinensis
GATGTATGTCCAAATGCTATTTCTCTTCCTACTGATTTGCAAATAGAACATTGTTTAGGTTGGTATTCCCCAACAACTGGAACAAGTGATTATTTCAATGCTTGCGATATTGATGTTGTTTCAGTACCTAATAATTCAGTAGGCTATCAAGTTCCTTTTTCAGGTAACGCATATATAGGTTTAATTCCGATTTATAATGTAGCGAATGATTTTGGGTTTTGGAGTGAGTATGTTCAAACTAAATTAGTTTCACCTTTAGTAAATAATAAAACGTATGAATTTTCATTTTATATCAATGTCGCAAATTATAACAATGATTATGCATTAAATAGTTTTGGTGCCTATTTTTCAAAACAAGCTATAGCAAAATCAGATTTTAAACCATTTACAAACATTTTACCTCAAGTAAAATATACTGAAAATTCCTTTATAAGTGATACAATTAATTGGATTAACATAAAAGGTGAATTTAAAGCAGAAGGTGGGGAAGAATATTTGACAATCGGTTTTTTTGGAGATACATTAAACTTTGATACTCTATGCAATTATATTGATTTTCCATGTGATTTTTCTCAATTTGTAACTTATTATTATGTTGATAATTGTCAGCTTGTTGAAAAAGAAAATCAAATTATTATTCCAAACATTTTTACACCAAACAATGATGGTGAAAATGATATATTTTACCTAGATTTTGATTTTAATTACATTGAGATTTATAATCGATGGGGTAATAAAATTTTTGAAAATGATAACGTTTTATGGCAAGGTACAACAAACGAAGGAAAAAAAGCATCTGATGGTACATATTTTTACATAATACGAACAGATAAAAATATTTATAGAGGAATTATACAATTGTTGAGGTGAACTTAATCAATTATGAATAAAATTAAAATTTTTGTAGCATCATTTTTAATAAGTAGTCTTGCTTTTACACAACAGCTACCAACTGGTAACGACGGATCGTCCCCTGATTGGAAAAGAGGTGGAAATACTCCTTTTGGCGGTGTGCCATCAAATGCTAACATTTTTGGCACATTTTGGAATTCACCAATCTATACCTACACAGCAGGTGTTCCAGCAACAAAGCTCAACGGAACCGTTTCATATGCAGTCAATGGTTTTACTAATCCAAAAAATGGTTATTTTTTACTTGGTATAAATGGATTTTTGAATGGTGGCGGTCAAGCACTTTATCAAAATAAGGGTGCGTTTTCTCTTTTACATTTAAACGGAAGTTCACAAGTGCAAGAATTGGGTTTTCGTCCTTGGATGAAAACAGGAATCACTTTTACTGATAATCAAGATTTATCATACATTGGTTTACGTCAAGTTGGTGGGGTCATAGATTTAACAGAAACTGTAATTGCTTGGTCTGATAATATTTAGTGAAAATTTAGATTTCTTTGAAAAATTCTTCTATCGTAATTTCAAAATAATCACAAATTCTGCTTAAAGAAGAAATAGATAAATCGTTTATCCCTCTTTCAATTCTGCCAATATTTATTCCTGTATCTTCATAAAGTTCATTTTGAGTTAATTTTTTACTCATTCGTAATTGCTTAAGCCTTAGGGCAATTTGCTTTAATAGAACTTTATTTATTTGATTAGCCACTTGTAGCTAAATTCAATTTTATAATTCAAATTTTAAAGACGAATTCGTCTTTTTGTTGTATCTTTGAAAACTATTAACCACAAAACCACTATTTCTATGAAAAAATAGCCAACTTTACACATTATATTTTCGTTTATATAAAATAAATAAAAATATAAGTTTCTCTATTAACTTAATAATATTGAAAAAGTCGTTCACAGGCTTGATGAGTGAAAAAATCAAATTTTAACAAATTAAAAAAACTTGTTAATAAAAAATCAAATAATACCCCTTCTGTTTTTATTTCTTTTGTTTGATACAATTGCACAAGAAAACCTAATAACAAACCCAAGTTTTGAAGATATTGATTCTTGTTTTGGAAATCTCGCACCTTTAGGATTTGATGTTTTTGAATGGAGTGGTTGCGACGGTTGGTCAAATCCTATCTACAGTAGTAGTGATTTATGGTGTCAAGGGGCAAAAAACGAAATTTTAGCACCACCAAATTCCGCTTGTTTTCAATCTGTAAATGACGGTCAGAATATGGCAGGAATTATCATAGCAGATCCAACTTTATGGAATTATAGAGAATATTTACAAAACAAATTAAAATCTAAGTTAAAAAAGGATAAGATGTATGAAATTAGATTTAATGTTTCAAGTTGTTTAAGTTTTTGTAGTATTTATGAAATTGGAGTAAAATTTGAATCAAATAAATTTAAAAATAATTCTAAATTAGATTTAACAAATTTAGTTCCAGATGCTTTAAATGATGAAAACAATTACATAACAGATTCAAGTGGTTGGCAGAATATAAAATTAAACTATCTAGCAAATGGATACGAAGAATTTGCAATCTTTGGTTGTTTTGCAGACAGTATAAACTTAAAATATACAATGGATAACTGTGATACTACTTTTTGGAATGGACAAAATTTAGCAACTGATTATATATTTTTCGACAATTTTTCAATTATAGAAAAAGAATCTTCATATAAAATACCAAACATTTTGACATTAAATAACGACGGTTTAAATGATGAATTTATTTATGAAATTATAAATTTAACTAATTGGAAGATTACTTTTTTTAATCGCTGGGGTAATCAAATTACCTTTTTAAATCAAGAAACCCAAAATTTTGATTTTACAAATTTAACAGAAGGAGTTTATTATTATTTTTTAGAGGCAGATGAACTTTCATCTAATCAACAAGGTTTTTTAACTATAATAAAATAGTTATGAAAAAAATAATTTTTAGTGTATTTGCAACAATTAATTTGGTTGCATTATCACAAATTGGGCCTACTGGAGCAGCGCCTAATCCAAATACGCCAAATAATTTGTCAGCAGTAAGTACTAAGACTGAATTTGCTTGGTATCGTGGAGGAAATAATCCAGGAGGTGCTGGCGGAAACAATAACAAATTCGGCACGATGTGGAATTCACCAATCTATACTTACACAGCAGGTGTTCCAGCAACAAAGCTCAACGGAACCGTTTCATATCCAGTCAATGGTTTTACAACTCCAAAAAATGGATATTTTTTGCTTGGTATAAATGGTTTTTTAAACGGAGGTGGTCAAGCACTTTATCAAGACAAGGGTGCATTTTCTCTTTTACATTTGAACGGAAGTTCACAAGTGCAAGAATTGGGTTTTCGTCCTTGGATGAAAACAGGTATAACTTTTACTGACAATAAAGATTTATCTTACATAGGTTTACGTCAAGTAGGCACTGGTGAAGATGTAACAGAAACTGTAATTGCTTGGTCTGATAATAATGGTGCTTCAAATGGTCCTGATGATTTAACTTTTAGATGTACTACAGCTGGAGGTGTTACAACCAATAATTACAATAACCCAAGAGCAAGTAATGATAATGACGGTGCTCAGATTGCACGCTTTTGCTCAAATGGTTTGGTAGGTTTTGGAAACACTTTTGGTGCAGAAAATATAAATGCAACAGGATATGTTCGACCTCAATCTTTACTGCACATGAGTTACGATAGACAGAGTGGAACAACTGATGGTTT
>CAMBRH010000326.1 GCA_945870115.1 Chitinophaga pinensis
TTTAAAAACACATCTAATTTGAGAAATGTTGTTTCTTTGCGCTGAACCAGTATGAAAATCAATTACATAATCAACATGTGGTGTAATTTCTTTCATAAAATGATAGGCAAATTGCGATGCCAAAGATCCAGATTCACTTCCTGGAAAACTTCTATTCAAATCACGTCCGTCGGGAAGTTCACGTTTAAGATTTAAAAAACCAAAAATATTGAAAACAGGTAAGCAAATTATAGTTCCGATGTTTGGTTTATTAAATCCCTTTCGAATTAATCTCCTGATTATTTCTATGCCATTAATTTCATCTCCATGCAATCCTGCCATTAACAGAACTGTTGGTCCGTCAACTTTTGATCGTTCTACAAAAACAGGAACTAAAATGGGTGTTCGCGTATGAAGGCGAGCTACATCTAAATTTAATTCATAGCCTTTTCCAGGTATTATTTCTGTACCAAGAATCAGCATTTTTTTGTGATTTTGAATTTTTTCTGACATAGATTTGTACTTTTAGATTTCAGTAAAAAAACAGTAAAAGTGTATTTTAAAAAAGATTATTTAATGTCGCACATTTTTTTCAATATAAGCAATAATCTTACCCGCAATATCAACTCCTGTTGCTTTTTCAATTCCTTGTAATCCTGGAGAAGAATTGACTTCTAAAACCAAAGGACCACGCTCTGATTGCAATAAATCAACTCCTGCAACTCCTAATCCTAGAGCTTTTGCTGCTAAAATTGCTGTATATTTTTCTTCAACAGATAATTCAATGTTTAAAGATGTTCCACCACGGTGTAAATTAGATCTAAATTCACCTGGTTTTCCTTGTCTTTTCATTGCTCCAACTACCTCACCGTCAACCACAAAAGCACGAATATCTGCTCCTTTTGCCTCTTTGATGAATTCTTGCACAATTACCCTTGCCTTCAAACCATTAAATGCTTCCAAAACTGACTGTGCGGCATTTTTATTTTCCGCCAAAACAACTCCTAAACCTTGAGTTCCTTCTAATAATTTTAAAATTACAGGAACTCCTCCAGCTGATTCCACAACGTGTTCAACATTTCTTGAGTAATTAGTAAAAACAGTTTTTGGAAGTCCAATTCCTTCTTTAGATAAAACTTGTAAGCAACGCAATTTATCACGTGAATGCACAATTCCACGAGAATTTGCAGCTGTGAAGACATTCATCATTTCAAATTGTCGCACAACAGCAGTACCATAAAAAGTAACTGAAGCACCAATTCTTGGAATTACAGCATTGAATCCCTCTAAATATTGATCTTTATAATAGATAGATGGACCTTTTTGTTCGATTTCAATATTACAAGCTAAATGGTCTATTATTGACGCTTCGTGACCATGTTCAATTGCCGCTTCAAGAAGTCTTCTTGTGGAGTAAAGGTTCGAATTTCGAGATAGAATAGCGATTTTCATGGTTTTATATTTTAAATGAATTAATGCGTTTGTTTACTTTTGTATGATGCATTTACTAATGCCGTATTTATTAAAAAAGTTTTATTTAGAACTTTTCGACCAAGTAAAATTGGATTTTTTAGTCCCGATCGATTTGTTAAGGAAAAATCAGTTAAAAATTCTCTACCGAAAATTACAATTTTTCCTTTTATAAAAAAGCGCTCTTGTTTTTCTCCGATTGAACTTTTAACGTTTTTTTTGGTGTAATTTTTAAATTCAATTATGTCTCCAGAATATTTTGGCAAACTTTCATCTAAGAAAACAACTTTCAAAATTTTCTGATTATTTTCTTCAACTTCTTTGATAAATTCACAATGAATGGAACACGAATAAGCTCCGCTATCTATTTTAACAGAAACATTTTCTAAACCAAAATCTGGTAAATCCAATTTGTCTTTTCTACCAATAATTAATTTTTCCATTTTTCTTCCTTTTATTGTTTCAAAAATTACGAAAAGGTTGTTAATAAATTTAGTTTTTACAAATATTTTAGAGTTAGTTTAGAAAGTGGAATTTTTAGGCATTTTTAAAAGTGAAAATTTTTGAGTTTACATTTGTAAATGATAAATTTTTCACTAAAAATAACGACAAAAGTGCACTTTATAAATTGGCTCTATTTGAATCGGCGTTCAACTTTACGTATAAACTCCCCAACAATTTCACTTTCTAAATTCCAATTATTCAAATGAACGTAATATTCTAATTGATTTTTTGCTTCATCAAAACTTTGCAAATTATCTAAAATCATAATTGCTTGGTTGAAATCTTCGGATGAACTTTTAAATAATTCTTGAATGCATTGAAATTTTTCATTGAAACCAAAAGCTCCAATTAAAGTGTCTAATTTACTCAACATCAAGCGTGAAGCCAATGAATCATCTTGTTTTAAAATTTTATCAAAAATAGAATTTCCTATTGTTCTTTCTTCGTGAATAGGTTCATTTTCAATTATTTCACTTGTAGTATCATTAAAAATCATTTTTTCATCATCTTCAACAGCTTGTGTTTCATTTGGAAAGAATTCAGAATTAAAACTTGCAACTTCGATTTCTTGATCTATTTCTTCGTCATGTTCAGAGTCAATTTCCTCATCCATCAAATTCTCTTCTTCCTCAAATGCTTCCTCAGATAATTCATTTACCGCTTTCTCAACTTCAAATTTGTTGAACTCATTATAATTTTCTGAGCTTTCGTTTGCTAAATCATCAGATAAAATTGATTCTTCCTCAATAGAAGGTTCTTATATAATTTCCTCTTCAAGTTCTAATTCTTCGCTAATAAGTTCTGCAACATTTGAACTTGGAGTTTCATTAAAAACATCAAAATCGAATGGTTTTTCTTCAATAGCAAATAAATCAGAATTTGAGTTTAAAATATCTGCGATCGAAGTTATTTTTTCGTCTGATTCTTCTTCTGGTTCTAATTCTAGTTGCTCTATTTCTTGAACTTCAATTATTTCTAATTCCTCAACAATTGTTTTAGATTCGCCAATCCCGAAAGCTTTCGGGATTTTCTCGTAAGCTTTGTGTCGGATAATCAAAACTCTTTCGTACAATTCGCGCGCTTGATCGACTAATAATTCTAAGTCGTTTAGTTGTAATTTTCCACTTTCCATCAATTCAAATTGATTTCCAATTGCTTTGATAATTTCTTCTTTTGAACCGAATCTTGACATTTTTGTCTGTAATTTATTAATAGTTGAATAATTCATTTTTAATTTTCAACAAAAGAAGATAGTTTCCAACGTTTTAATTTTTGCATACTTCTTTTGCGCAAATTTGCAGGCTAAAATTAGCTAAAATTAAAGTTTAAAATTTCTGATTCTGAAATAGTTTTTCTCTTTAAAATGTTAATAAGCCGACACCAATAAATATCAAATTATGTTTTTAGAACATTTTCCAACAGAAGGAAGGTTACACGGATGGATTGAAGTGATTTGCGGATCTATGTTTTCAGGTAAAACCGAAGAATTGATACGTCGTTTAAAAAGAGCTGAATTTGCGAATCAAAAAATCTTACTTTTCAAACCGAAAATTGACAACCGTTATGCAGAAAAAGCAGTTGTTAGCCACAAAGGTTCTTCTTTAGAAGCAGTTGTGATTGAAAATTCAAAAGAAGCATTAGAGAAATGGAAAAATGAAAGAATTGTTGCATTTGA
>CAMBRH010000327.1 GCA_945870115.1 Chitinophaga pinensis
TGAATGTCAATACTATAATTTATTTAAGAATTAAGTTTTCAATCTAAATAAGGAATTTCAATAAAAAAGACTGTTTTATTTTCTTCTGATTCGAACCAAATTTCACCTTCGTGTAAGGTAATAATTTGTTTTACCATTGCTAAACCTAAACCTGTTCCAGTAGATTTTGTGGTAAAATTTGGCATAAATATTTTTGAAAACATATTTTCTGGAATTCCTCTTCCGTTGTCTTCAATTTTTATCAGTAAGTTTTTTTCTTTTTGTGAAACCTCAATCTGAATAATTCCTTTTTTATTTTCAGGAATTGCTTGAATTGCGTTTTTAATTAAATTGTTGAAAACCCTTAAAATCAAATCTTTATCACCGAAAATTTCTCTTTTTGAACTTAAATTTGAAAAATTTATTTTAATTTCATTTTCCTGACTAAAAACAACAATTGCGTGCTCAATAATTGAAATTAAATCAATTCTTGCTTTATTTTCTTGTGGCATTTTTGCGAAATTTGAAAATTCATTGGCGATTTTTGTTAAAGCATCAATTTGCTCAATGATAGAAAATATTACTTTATCCAATTTTTCATTTGAAAGTGGATCGTTTGGATTGTATATGCGCTGCAAATGCTGTAAACTCAACTTCATAGGTGTCAACGGATTTTTAATCTCATGCGCCACTTGTTTTGCCATTTCTCTCCATGCAGACTCACGTTCACTTTGAGCCAATTGTTGTGCTGTGAAAGCCAGTTCTTCCAATTTTTGATTGTAATTTTTTACCAAAGCTCCAATTTCATCTTTCGATTCATATAAAATCGGCTCATTGTATTTTCCAATCTGAACCTTTGCAAAACTATTTTGAAGAATTTTTAGGGGAGAAGTAACCCAATTAGAAACTAAAATAGACAATATAATTGAAAAAGCTAAAAGCAAAATAAATACATTAATGATCGCAACTAAAAAGCTTTCAATTTGATTTTCAAAACCTTGTTGTTGTCCAAAATGCTGTAAATTGATGTAGGCTAAAAATTTCCCTTCATTATTAAATAGCGGAACATAAGCGGATAAATAATTTAAAGTTCCTATATTTTCTTGGTGTATAAATTCACTCTTCTTATGCGATTCCAATTGATCGTATGCAAAAGGGTTTATTTGCTCACTTATTAAACCTGAATTAAAAATCTTAGGTCGAGAACTTGCCAAAAGATAGCCTTTTTGATCGTATAAATTAATGTCAGTAACAAAAACGGAAGAAAATTTTTGCAACAAAAATTCTAAGTAATCTCCTTGATTTTCAATGTTTAAGGATTTTTCTTTTTCTACTTTACTTTTAATCTCAATTTGAACCGAATTAATTTTTTCTTTAATTAAATCAGTTGAGTATTCATTATATTGATTACTGACAAATTTTCCACTTCCATAACCAAATGCAATTAAGGAAATAACGACAATTGAAATTAAAATTAATTGTATTTTTAGTGCTAAAGTCAAATTTGAAAATTCTAAATTTTTGTAATTTTTAAAAATAACTAATATCAATAAAAATAGACCAAAAAAGCAAAAAAGATAAGAGAAAGAAGTTATTAATTGAAAATTTGAAGCTGTTTTTTTAGATAAAACGATCAAATCTCTTGAATTTTTTCGAAATAAATAGTGATTAAAATTTTCATTATCAAAATAGCCTGATGCTCTTTCAATATTATGTGTAAGTGCAATTTCATTGGTTGGATAGGAAAATTTACCATTTTGATTAATCAAGCGCCCTCGGTAATATTTTGCTGTTGAATAATTTTCTATAGGTTTAAAAACACTTGAATTGTTAGAAATTAATAAACGTGGAAAACCAATTTTTTCTGGAATTCTTTTTGATTTTAAGGTAGAATACAATAAAAAAGATTTAGTTGAATCACGATTAAATATTTGCTGTTTTGTTATATAACTTAATTGACTTGTGTAATCTTTTATATAAAATACATTCGATGTAATTTCTGAAACAATACTATGCTTTTGAAGGATGTTTTCTAAAAATTCAATTGAAGAAGTTTGTAAATTTGAGTGATTAATAAGTTGTTTTCCACTTTCAAAAAGGTAAAAGTCAAAATCATATCTTTCCCAAAAATCAACATAAAATTTTCGTTCCATGTAATCTTTGAATTCTGAAACACCAACAAGTCGTTGATTAGCAAATAATTTATTAAAATAGTTATCCTTAGTTATTTGTTTGTCAACAGTTTGAAATTCTATTTCTGCTGAAATATCTTGATCAGATGCAAGTTGATTTGCAAATAATTCTCGTTCAGATTTTTCCTTTTTTTCATAAAAAATATTGATATTTATCGATATAAAAATTGAAAAAATAAAGAGCAGAAACACACCATAATTAAAATTAAATTTACCTTGTGATTTTAGTACATTTAATAGAATTACTCCGTTGATTATTAAGATCCATATGGAGAGAAAAAACAATTCTGAGCCATAAAAGAAGTCGATAAATAAATACAAAAACCCACTGATTGTCCACACAAGAATGAGTATTGATTTTTTTATTTTTTGTTGTATCATCGCTAAAAACAGGATTCTCACCAAAATGTAATTGCTTAAAAATAAAATCCCTATACATATAGCTGCCCAAAAAGAGTAATAGTTTAATTTGAAAAGTTTGTCTATTTCTAATGGTATTGAAGAATCTTTGACTAAAGAGTGATATAAATATCCAATTAGAAATGCAAAAAATAAGCTGAAAATATATGCAAAAAAAACAAGAAGTAAATGGAATTTAGTTTTTCGTAAGTTTGATATTAAACCTTCTAAAACAGTTACGTAAAATAAGATGAAAATGCAATTTAAACAAACCATGAATAAGTTTGGAAACCAGTTTGAACTTGCATATAATGAAGGTTCAAAAAATGTTGTTTCACTTAAAAAATTATATAACTCAAATCGTAAAGCAAAATAATGCAGAGCTAAAACAACAGTAGAAATTAAAATTTGTGTAATTGATTTTTGAGTTTTTAATAAATAAAAAATACCAGTTAACAGAAAACTTATAAATAAGAAAAATAGTAGCACTAAAATGTTGCTTTCAAGATCTGAAACTTCCTGATTTTCTAAGGGGAAGATGGCAAAAGCAAATTTCTTATCTTTCGTATAAATTGGTAAAGCATTTTCTTTTTCTAAAATCAATGAAGCATGAAAAGGAATAGAAAAAACTTCATTAAAATCATTTTTTAGGTAATCATTCTCGTAAGAATAATCTTTTTTGATTAAAAACGAAGCAACTATTATTATGTTTTTAACTTTTTTAGATTTTGCGTAATACCATCCATTTTGAAGTTTAACAATTCCATTTGACGGATAATGTATGTCTGCAAATCTTAAAATTGGTAACTTATTTGTATTCCAATAAACTAAAGAGTCGTTCTTGTAAATGTGTAAATTGTACTCTTTTTTTATTTGTCCCGCATCAATGTGTTTGAATCTTGAAAATTGATTGTTTTGAATTTGTGATAATCTTGATTCAAGATAGTTATCTAATAAATCTTGTTGATTATTAAATTCTTTCTGAAAATTTGACGCGATTTTGGCATAATTCTTTTTGAAAGTAGTATTGTAATAGGTCAAAAAGCTTATAAAAAATA